>JAFLZI010000010.1 GCA_029785625.1 Nitrososphaerota archaeon
TCCAGAACGACTACTCACGAGGTTACGCCGTGCCGACCCTGGAATACTGTCTCTGCGGCCTGAACGGGTGCTATCCAGACGTGCCTCATGGGGCCGTAACGCAGAGACAGTTCGAGGCTTCGAGATGGAGGAGCGAGTTCTCAGATTGATCAACTCAGACGAACACATGACTGTGGCTACCATAGAGAAATCCGGCTCGATAGCGCGGTTCATGCTGGACGCCGACGTTGTGATAGCCAGGCGCAAGGCCCTGAAGGGAGCCGAGCGTTGCGACGAGATAGACTCACGTTTTGCCGAGCTGCTGAAGGCGCAGGAGGAGCGAGAGCGTTGAAGCCCCCGCAACAGCTCCGCGTCGTCGTCTGCCGGGTCTGTGGCTATGGGTTCGCCACCTGGTACATCCCTGAGCACATGAAGGCGAGGCATGGAGTATGACACAATTACTGTTCTTTTGGCTCTTGTTTCTCGCTCTGAGGGAGGAGGTGTTCCGTTAGTGCGGCTTAATTCTTCAGCCGTGTCTATCGGGGCGCTTCCCGGGCTTCTTGCAATGGTCATCGCCATCCCTGGCGTCTATCTGATTCTTGGTGCACAACACGGCGATACCTTCGAGATAGGGGTGGCGCTCATCGGCGTGTTCCTCGTCGGGATAGGGGCGTTCACTGGTGCTCTATTGGCGATAATCTTGTTGACCCGCATACCCGAGGAACCTTCACGATGAAAATAACCGTGACCGACGACGCCGTGAAGAACCTGTCGAAGGGCCAGCTTTCATGGCTCTTCGCCCAGGCGTTGACGCTGACGGAGGGGGGAACATAGCGCAGAAGGCGGTGTCTCCCCACGAGTTCGACCAGGGCTGGCTCGGCCTGTTCCTGAAGGCCACCAACCACCACGCCAGCTACGACGACGACCTGGCTAAAGCGCTCTCCAAGGCCAGCGACACCTCTCCCCGCACCATCATCGACTGCGCCGTGGCCCTGGTGCGCGGCCTGGGGATGGAGGCCGAAGTCGTGGAGGCGTTGGAAAGATGTTGAGCGCGGGCTGGCTCCCCCTGGCCCTGGGGCTCGGCGCCACCTCCGTCTTGATCGCCTACACCGACTTGCGCCGGGGCTGGCTCTATCTCAGCCACTTCGTCCCCGCCGGCCTGGGCATCGCCTGGTTCGCCTACCGCATCCCCTTCTCACTCCTGACCTGGGGCATCCTCGCGGCCACCTCCGTCCCCGTGACCTACGCCACCCTGAAGTTCTTCGAGTGGGAGAAGGCGCGGGCCATGAAGAAGGCGGGCCGCGAGACCGAGCCCTCCATGGTGTCCACCGGCGGAGACTACCTCGCCATGGCCCTGTTCGCCTTCTGGCCCTACGCCTGGTCCTACGTCGTGGTGGGGGCCTGCATCCTGGCGTTCCTCGGCGCCCAGGCGCGGTGGTGGAACGTAGGGAAGCGCGGCGCTCCGTTGGCCGGGCTCATGGGGGTGTCGTTCCTCGCGTGGCTGGTGTGGGCGGTGGTGGTGTAAGTGACCCAGCGAGTCCGGCTTTATATTCAGAAAGACAGACCACTCCCTGAGAGACCCATGGACGCGGCCACATTCGAGCCGCATTTCCGGCAAGCGTTAGCGGAGTTCGCACTGGCCCAGCAGGGAGCCATGATGAACATCACCGTCCACAACCTTCTGGCTTTCATGCAGAGGAAGGGCTACCCCATGCTCGAGAACGAGGGCAGCATGAGGAACCTCACCAACGCTTTCCTTTCCGACTTCTTCGGGCCCACCTGGGACGGGGCGAAGTATCGTAAGCTCCGGAACGGTGACGGCAACAGCAGCAAGGGCCGCAGCCTCCTGATAGGGACGGATAACGTATTAGACAGCCTGCGCTATCGCGGGGTGGTCGCCTAAGATGCCCAACGTCCAGGAGGATGCACCGCTCACCATGGGGACGCCTCCCAACCCCGACAACAACCCGACCCAGGGGCCCCCGACCCAGGGCATCCAGGCGCAGCAGCAGCAACGGAGCGGCCCCGGCCTGGTGAGGCGCCCGTCAGAGGGTCCGGTTCCGCCCCATTCGCAGAACCAGGTGGTCAGGAGCGGCCCCCCGCGCCCCGCCAGAGGCAACGTCGCCCCCAACCAGAACGCGCAGTCTCAGTCAGCCGGGGTGGTGAGGGGGATAGAGGGAGGGGCCATGACTGGGTTCAACGCGGTGAAGACCGGGTTCGCGGACATATTCGGGGCCACCTACGCCGCAGGGCAGACGACCCGGGACGCAGCCACAGGAGCGAAGTACGTCCCGTTGAGCCAGTCTGAAGCCTTCGGGATAAAAGCCTCCACCGCCCAGAACGACATATCAGGCGCGGCCGCATACATCCTCCCGGGGGGCGCAGTCCTCCACGGCATAGGCGACGTCAAGGAGGGCCCGGCGGCCAGGGCTTTCGACGTGGGAGTGGGGGTCGTGGCTTTCATCCCGGGGGTCGGCGAAGCGGGGGGTGCGCTTAAGGGAGTGACAGGCTTTGTTGCAAGAGCAGGCGTAGGTGCCGTAATAAGCGGGGTGGGGACGGCTCTTCGCGGAGGCACACCGACGCAAGATCTGGAAGCGGCTGGAATAGGGGCGGTCATATCGGCGGGAGCGCCCTATGCCTTTAGAGCAGTCGGAGGCATCTTTGAACAGGCGGTCTATACCACGGAGAGCCATCCGATAGTGGATGTCGCGTCAGAGAGCGTGAAGGTGGGGCCGGAGACCATGGTGGGGGAGACCACCGAGTCAGGCCAGGTCATCCCGGGGACGGAAAGGGCGGTGTCGGCGACGGAGGCAGGCTACTCGGGCCGGGGCGGCAGTTCATACAGCGACATCGTGACGGGGACGAAGAACGCCCCATATGCGGCCCAGGGTGCACCCGACGAAGCGGTGGCTAACGCGGCCACAGCCCAGTTCGTCAACCAGTCGCGGCTCGACATCGCGTCGCGCTTCGCCTCGGAGCAGACCGCCGTGGAGAGCAGCGAGGGAGGGGTGTCGTACGCCAAGGGCCTGGAGGTCGCGCCTGAGTCTTTCGAGAGCACCAGGGTGAACCGCTTCACCAACTTCTTCGGGAGGGGGGAGGCGGCCACGGAAGACCTGACTTTCGGTAAGCCCACGACGGGGCCGTCCAATTCCGAATACTATTCTTCGTCGGCGCGGGGCGCTTCAAGCTTCGAGGAAGGCTCAGACTATCGCTCCGGCGAATCCATCTTCAACAATCGCGGCCCCGGTTCCGCGTCCGTCCTGGAGCCATCCACGGGCGAGCCAGGCGCCTACGAGACGACCGGCCTGAAGACCGCGTTCAACGAGGGCGAGACCCAGGCCAGCGTCTACGGCCTTCCCGCCACCGACGAGGCTTTCGTCACGTCCTTCAGGTTCAAGGGGAACCAGGCTTCAGGCCCATCGCCCGCCCCTAGCACCAGCATGACCAAGACCGTCCCAGGCACCAGCGTGGGCACCACCACGACCCCCGGCACCATCAACCCGCCGTCCTGGAGGCCGCCCCCCCAGAGGTTCCAGACGCCCCCCGGCGTCACCCCCTACACCGTCCCGACCCCTCCCCCCACCAAGAGCGTGACCACCACCGGCATAGTCCCCGTCTACCACCAAACCCCGGCCCCCAACCAGAACCAGCGCCAACAGGTCGTCACGCCTCCCTTCCAGGCTCCTTTCCTCACGGCGGAGCAAAAGAACGCGTGGCCCCCGAAGACCCGCACCGGCACCCTCCCCTACCTGATGTCCCCCTTCTCCGACGTGGGGGGGAGCGCAGCCGCCCGGAACGGCTATGGGTTCGGCTTGAAGAAGCACAACGTCAACGACCTGATGGGCATGAGCGCGGTCAAGACCAAGAGGAGGAAGTGACGTAATATGCTCCTGAAGGCCCTGGGCGCCACCATGTCCATGTTCATAATCTTCGTGGGGTGGTACTCGTTCACCATCGCCGGGAACGCGGTCGCCAACATGGTGGTCGTCCAGCTGCCGAACGCCTGCTTCGGGAACGTCTGCGCCGCCCAATTCGCCAGCCAGGTGATGGGCCTGTTCGAGATCGCCATAGGCGTCTGCTTCCTGTTCATCGTGGTCTACCTCGCCCTCAGCGCCGGCCAGGACGACCCGCAGTCCTTCACCGTGGGGTTCGACTGAGCGTGGCGGGACAGTACGCCCTGGGCGTCTTCATCACGACGATATTCCTCATAGGCGTAGTCTGGGGCGTCCTCTACTTCGGCGCCATCCAGCCCATGCTCTCCAGCGCCACGGCCCAGTACCCCGGGGTCTTCTCGAACACCGACCTCGCCATGGTGAAGTTCTTCACCGGAGGATACATAGCCTTCACGACCTTCCTCCTGGTCTTCTGGCTGTGGAACCAGTCGAAAGCCACCTCGGGGTATTCCTATGGGTGAAGCGCTCCCCTTCGTGGCGGGCGTCGTCGCGGTGGCCCTGGTGGTGGGGATGTCGGGGGTCTCGCTCAACCCGGGCCCTCAGACGGTCGCCTGGGGCTCCCTGGGCTACGTCATGCTGCCGCCGAGCGAAGGAGGGAACTACTCCATGGAGCTGGCCCACGCCCTGGCCGCGCACCCGAAGATGGTCGTGATGGACGACTACGAGTATGGAGGGCCCCAGGCCGCTTCCGTCTATTCCTCTCTCGTGGCTGCGAAGATTCCCGTCTGCCTGGTGCTCTATCCGTTCTTTTCGCAGCCCAAGGAAACCGTGGGGGCCTCATGCGTCATCCTCCCCATCCGTCCGGGCGAACAGATAGGCAGCATGGGGCTGCAACCCGCGCAGCCTCCGGAGACTTCGCTCTCGGGCTGGCTCGCCATAATGAGGGCAGACATGGCGGGGATAAGCGCCAAGAACGTGCATCTCTTGGTCTATGAAGCCCATACCAGCTTTTGGAGCCTCCCACCTCCTGCGAACTACACCCGGGCGGCCGTACAGCTTTCACAGCAGACGGGCGAGTGGATGGTGGCCTGGGGTTGAACCTCTCCAGGGACGCCCCTCGACGCTTCGGGTCTGACCTGACGGTCGCCCTCCTGCTCTTGTCCGCCCTCGGCGCCATAGTCGTCGTCTCTCCGGCGGCCGCATACTCGAAGCCCTCGTTCGACTGCTCGTCCACTTCGCCCTTCGGCACCGGGGCGGCCGGCAACGTCACCATCTCATCCAGCACCTCCATCACGTCCACCACCGACTACGGAAACCTGGTCATCGATTCAGGGGTCACGGTCACGATAACCTCTGGCGTCACGGTCTACGTCTGCGGCACCCTCACCAACTCCGGGACGATAGTGAGCGCGGGTTCAAGCGGCTCGACCGGAGGCACGGGGGCCAACGGCGCCACAGGAGGCGGCGAGGCTGCGGTCTCGTGCACCGGGACGGGCGGCTCCAACGGCAACCCAGGGAACGGCGCGGGAGGGGGCGGCGCGGTCAGCTGCTTCAACGCCGGGAGCAACGGGGCGACCGGGGGCACGGGCGGAGGGAAGGGAGGGAACGGGGCGGCCGGGGGCACAGGCACGGCGGGCGGAACCTACACTTTCTACACCTGGGTCATCAATAACGCGGGCTCCATGACGGCTCCAGGCGGCCCAGGCGGACTCGGCGGGACGGCGGGGAACGGGGGCTCAGGCACGGCGGGCTCGGCCACCTGTTCGGGGCTCTCCGGGGTCGGCTGCTCGGCGGGAGGGGGAGGGGGCGGCAACGGCGGGAACGGAGGGAAAGGAGGGTCAGGGGGGCCCGGCGGCAGCATCACCGAGTATTACGGTTCGGTCACAGGGACGGGCCTGGGATCCATCACGGCTCCGGGTGGCTCAGGGGGAAGCGGAGGTTCGCCGGGCTCGGGGGGGAGCGGGGCCAGCGGCAGCGGCGCCAGCGGCACCACCTCCTGCACGGCTCATAGCGGAGGCAGCGGGGGAGGGACGGGCGGCGGCACGACTTCAGGTTGTGGATGGACGAGCGCATCCTCCGGTTCGTCAGGTTCGACCGGTGCCTCGGGTTCTAGCGGCTCTCCCGGCACCGTCAGCACCGTCCACGTCGTCCTCGTGACCCTCCCCATCCTGGTGCCGACCCCCACGGGCGCGACTGCCTTCACCTACACCGCGTCCGGCGGCTCCATCACCCCCACCTCCGGGAGCTCGGGCACGACCGTGGACTTTACCATAATCAACGCCTCGACCATCACCCTCACCATGCCGGCGGCGTCCTCGGGCACCCGGACGGTCTTCGCCAGCAATTCCACCACCACCTCCAAGCTCATCGACTGCGCCACCACCACCTGCACCACCTGGGAGCCCGCCGACTACTACCAGCTCCAGAACACCTACGGGATGAAGCCCTCGAGCAGCACCTTCGACTCTTCATACTCTGAGCCTGTGACCGGCACAATCTCCGGCTCGACGGGGACTTTGCTCGGCGACATAGCTCTCACCGGCTCGACCACCTACGCTACCCTCAAGGCCTGGGCCGACTACGACACCCAAGCCTGTGAAGTCTCCCAGTTTGCAGCCGCTGGAGGTTCCGCAGGTACATGGACAGCCACTTCTAATGCTCCTAGCGGCACCCCTGTCTGGTGCTTCACCCAGACCACCGCCAAGAACCTCGACAACGTGACATACACCTTCTATGCTCAGGCTACACCCGTGAAGAACACCTTTGGCGTGACACAGCTGATTATGACGAATCCAACTTCTACCACTACCTCTTGTTCTGTGACCCTCGGCAACGTCGCCCAAGGTAATCTCCTTGGATTCTGGGCGTCAGCGGGTTCGGCTTTTGGTCTTCCAGGCGACACCGGTGGCACCAACTGGGTTTCCTATGCTAGTACATCAAACGGTGGCTATTATGCCGAGATTTGGTTGGGCTACATCCCCACCTACGAATCCTCCGATGTGATTACGGTAAATTGGTCCAGCTCTTCTTATCATGCCTGTGGTGCCTACGAGATACAAGGGCTCCAGTCTTTCACCGCTGTAAAGGCGACAGCCACAGGGACTGGCACTGCTGTGGCGACCGCGTCCGAGTCTTTCAGCGGTACACCCTACATAGCGATAGCCGCGGCCAGTAATGATTACGGCACCAGCACTGCTTGGACTGCTGGTACTGGCTATAGCCTGATGCCCAACGGCGCCACCAGCCTCGGCACATCAGAATATTCGACGTCAGTCTCCAGCCCTACGACGTTCCCTATGACGACTACCAGCGGTGCTTGGGCAGAAGTCGCCGTTGTCATCTCAAGAGGTATCAAGGGCGCCGACCTCTACCTCCAGGACAGCACCACCGGGCTGCCCTTCGCCATCGGGGGCTATGCGGGGAGCACGGCGGCGGTCGACTACGGCGCCACGACGCCCCCGACATACTACAAGCTCAACATGAGCGAGACGGTGGTCTCTCTCTATGGCTCCTCTGAAGTGCAGGTCTGCGTGTCCACGTCTTACTGTCAGACCATAATCCCCTCTCTCGAGCCCAACCCCGCCAACGTCACGGTCTACCTCGCTCCCCCGGCCGTGGTCTCCGCCTTCACCCTCCAGGTCAACGACCTGAGCGGCAAGTTCGGCCCGGGGACGGAGGCGGTGGTCTACGGCCCGGGCTCGCGCATCTACTCGGCAGGCTACACCGACTCGTCGGACGTCTACGCCTTCGACCTCCAGCCCGGGAGCTATCCCCTGATCCTGACCCACGGCACCAGCACCTACTCGACCACCATCTCCCTGGGGGCCACGGGCACCGCCACCGTCAACATCTTTTCGTACCAGGTCACGGGCGACTGCGGGGCCACCTGCACCACCTCCTGGGGCGCCCACTACTCCGCGTCCTCTCAGACCGTGAGCATAACCTTCGCGGACAGCACCCAGGCCACCACCAGCATCACCGACCAGCTCTGGGTCAACAACGCCACCCTGGGGTCGCCGTTCCCCATCTACACCCGCTCCTGGACGGGCTCCTGGGGCACCTTCACGGACATAGTCCCATGCGACGACGACAACTGCAACGCCACCACGGTGGGCAACGCCTACGTCGTGCTGACCTACGACGGGGCCACGGCGAACTTCCCCGTGGCGGGCGGGAGCCTGGGCGCCAGCATACCGAGCTTCCCGGCGGCCTGGGGCGGCTTAGACCTGGCCTTCCCTTCTGTCCCTCCGATGGACTTCGTCTCCATGTTCATCCTGCTGATGGCGGCGGCCGGCATGGGAGCCTACGACGCCAAGGTGGGGGCCGTGGTGCTGGCGGTGCTGGCGATAGCGCTGACGGCCATAGGCTGGTTCACCGGGCTCTCGGGGGCGATGCTCACGTTCCTGGCGGCCATCGCGGTGATGGCCCTGGTCGCATGGTATAGGAACAGGTATTGACATGGGGACATTTTTCACGATTCTCGCCTTTTTCACCGTGTTGGGCCTCGTCACCCCCTTCGTGGCGGCCAACTCCCCCTTCGGCGCGGTCTCCACCCCGGTGGTCTCCAACCCCCTGCCGTCGTCGTTCTTCGCTAAACAGGCCGGCTGCTCCACCACCACGGGGGGTTCTATCGGGTGCAACGAGACGGTCGCGGCCGGCGGCTCGGGGGGCATCTTCGGCTCCGTGGTCTCCGGCACCCTCCTGGTCTTCGGCAACTTCTTCGCGGGCCTCCAATACCTCGGGGCCCTGGCCGTGGCCGTGCTCCTGCCTTCGCAGTATGTCTATCATTGGCTGGCCTGGTCGGACGCTTCTTCGGTGACGGCTACGGCCACGGCGATAGCGGGGATGGTCAACGTCCTGGTATGGATAGCGTATGTCAACGAAGGGGTGTATATCACGACCGGGCGGTGGATTTTCCCTCCATAGCATTCCACGCTTTGATATAGCCCCCTCCTAATCCTTCAAATCACCGCCTGGCGTCGCACCCAGGGCCGTCGACTGGAGCCTGCCGATGCTCAACACACGGATGGGCTTCGGTCGGCGGCTCACTTTCGCTCACCCCCCTCCCTCCGGTAAGCTTCTGCTACTGCCCTGCTCAAATATCCCGGCCCCCTTGCATCTGCCGTTGAGCATCGGCACAGACGAAACCAACGACTCCGAAGCCGGGAATTTTATTCCGGCGCTTGACGTAGGCCCCGACAGATGCAGGTGTGGGGACTGCGAGATGAGGCGGCATCCCGAATGGTGAGCAGGAAAAGGCTCGCCGTGGTGCTGGCGATAGGGCTGCTAGCCCTGCTCCCGATAGCGGGCTCCCGCGCCTTCTCCTCCTTCATGTCGGCCTCAGACAGCTTCACCATAGGGGCTGACATGACCGTGAACAACGTGGGCGTCGGCGTGGACATCCCATCCGCCAGCCTCACGACCTCCGGCGAGCCCTGGGCCTCGTGCACCCAGACGACGGCCAGGTCTTCCGCCTGGTCTTGCACCCCCAGCACCACCACCCTCTACGCGGGGAGCACCGTCACCTGGGCCTTCTGCGCCTCCAGCACCAGCGTGGTCGCGCCCGTGGCGTCCGTCGGGGGCGGCACCTTCACGGCCTACAACATGACCACCTACTCGGCCACGGCGTCCACCGACTGCGGAGGGTTCGGCTCCCTCGGGACCGGCCTCCCGTCCTCCATGAGCCCGGGCGTCTGGTACGTCATCTACGTCCAGGTCGCCATCACCCCCTCGGCCGTGGCGGGGCAGACCCCGACCTTCAGCGTGGCCTTCGGCTCCTGAGTCGGGGGCCCTTCCCCTCTTTTTCCAGAGTCCGGCTTTATATTCCGAGCGCGGCACTCGGCTTCGTTCTTCCCATGAAGGGCAAGAAGGCTCTCTCCCTGGTTCTGTTTGCCCTGTTCATGGCGTCTGCGTTCAGCTTCGTGGGGCCTGCCTACGCCGCGGGCGTATCCAACACCGTCACCGCATCTTATGTCGGTGGCGCCCCTCCAGGCCTTGGCATCATCCACTACACCTCCGGAGGGACCGCATCCACCACTCCAGCCGACCCCTATCCCCAGTCAGTCACTTCGGACTCTGGTTCTGCTCTCTACGCCCAGGATGCCGCCCCCGGAGGGACTTCTACGAACCAGGTGAGTTCGACGCCGCTGACGTATGGGAAGGTGTTGGATATGCCCTTTGGGGGCTATGGCTCTGG
>JAFLZI010000011.1 GCA_029785625.1 Nitrososphaerota archaeon
CCCACTTCGGACTTCGACAGCCTGACGTGGTATGGCTTACCTGACTCGTCCTTCGGCTCCTGGGCCATCTCTACATCATCCCTCCATCTGGGCCGGGCCAAGGAGTTATCAACGGTTCCAGCCACCTAGCTCGGCGACACGTAGCACGCCCGGCACCTCGGCTCGTACATGTCCTTCCCCCCAACGACTATCAGCGGCGAGTCCCTCGGCGCCGGCTTCCCCGCCAGCAGCCGCTGCGTCCGGGTCGCCTCCTGGCCGCACACGACGCAGACAGCGCTGAGGTACCTCACCCTGTCCGCCCTGGCCGCCAGCTCCATGGTGGTGGGGAAGGGCTCGGCCCGAAAGTCCAGGTTCAGCCCGCAGGCTATCACCCTCCTCGCGCCGGCGAGCCTGTCCAGGAGGCCCACGATGGAGCGAGGGAAGAAGTTCACCTCGTCCACCCCTATGGCGTCGAGGCCCCCTGACTCGGCGACCTCTTCGACCCTCCTGACCCCCTCGTCGGTCGACGAGATCGAATAGGCGTCATAGCGGAGCCCGTTGTGGGTGACCACCTGCATCTCGCTGTATCTCTTGTCGAAGTCGATTTTGAATATGGCTCCTTTCTTCTTCGCGTAGACCTCCCGCTCGACCAGCCTGATCAGCTCCGACGTCTTCCCTGAGAACATGGGGCCGATTATTATCTCGAGGGTCACTCCGACGCCTTCCCTTCGGCGCCGATTTATCGTTTCCCCGCTGTCGGTGAGCCTGCACGCGCGGCCTTCGGACGCACTCAGCCCCGAGGGCGGAGCGAGAATCCTGGCTCAGGGGTCAGTTGGGGAGGCAGTCCCCGCCTTCGTCGGCGAAGAGCCTCTCGACGTCCTGCCCCTTCCGGGCCACAACGTAGGACCCCTGGCTGTTCCGCATGAGGACCGGGGGCCTGGGCTGGCTGTGGAAGGGCATGTTCATCACCAGCGAGTATGCGCCGACCTCCCTGAACACGACGAGCTTTCCGACCCCCGCCCCGCCGAGCTTCGACCTGGACGACGTCGGGAAGACGTCCAGGGGGTCGCAAAGCCTGCCGACCAGGGCGACCTTCTGGGGGGAAGGCCTCCCCCCAGGCACAACGTCCACCGGGTATTCGTGATGGAGGAGCGCCGAGTCGAGCAGGACGTTGTACCCCGCGTCCACGTAGATGTACTTCGCGTCCCCGAAGCTCTTGACGTTGACCACCCGTGTCACGAGGATGGTGGACTCCGCGGTGAGGAACCTGCCGCTTTCGGCTACCAGCGTGAACCTGTCGCCTATGCTCTCCACGAGGCTGTTGAGCTGCCCGACGATCTTCGACCCCAGGTCCTTGGGGGTCGGGACCTTCTTCCCGTAGGGGACAGGGAGGCCGCCGCCGATGTCGAGGGTCCCCACCCTGAAGTCTCCGAGCTGCCTCCGGGCGCCCAGTATGAACGCCTCGAGCTTCTCTATCGCCTCGGCGTAGCAGGTCGGGTCCTCGATCTGGCTACCGAGGTGGAAGTGGAACCCCTCGAACTCGAGCTGCGGCGTCCCGAGGATCTTCTTCAGGACGGAGAGGGCGCTGTCGGGGCTCCCGCCGTTGAACTGCAGCCCGAACTTCCCGTGCCCCATCGAGCCCCTGAGCTCGGCGTGGACCTGGACCTCGGGGTTGACCCTGACCATGGTCTTGACCTTGACGTTCGCCCTGGCCGCGGCCTCGGAAAGGTTGACCAGCCCGTTGTAGCTGGCCACCACAACCTTCCGCACACCCATCTTCAGCACCTGCTCGTACTCCGCAGCGGTCTCCGTGATGCTGGTGTACATCACGTTCTCCGGCGAGCCCCCGGCCTTCTGGACGAAGACCAGCTCGCTCGGTGCCGTCAGGTCGAAGAGTATCCCTTCGCCGGTGAACGCTCTGATCACGGACGGGTTGAAGTTCGCCTTCACCGAGTACGCGACGCGGAACGCCCCAGTGTACTCGCTGAACCCTTCCTTCATCTCGGACACCTTCCTTCTCAGTGTCTCTTCGTCTATCAGGAAGTACGGTGTGCCGTGCTTCTCTGCTAGCCTGTATAGGTCCGCATCGGAAAACCTCGGCGCCGCCTCACCCGCGCGTGATACGGGCTGCGTGCGAGTGTCGACCAACTTTTTGTTAGGCGACACGGCCGCAAATTTTCTCTTATAAGATTATCCCCGCGAGGAGAATTTTATTGCGTCGTCCATGTCGAAGCGCGTCAGCCCCGGCTTGGCCGACATCGGGGGCGCGAGGGCTCCGCTGACGCGGAGCCTGCGGGGCGTCGCCGACGAGCCGAGGTCCTCCCAGGCGCGGCCGGTCGCGCGGTCCGCTCCAGCCGGGACTCCGAGCAGGTTCTAATCTCGGCGAGCTCCAGCGCCCGGGGTGCGCCGATACTGGGTCTACATCCTCGACTGCGCCGACGGGTCGCTCTACACCGGCTATACCGTCGACCTGCGGAGGCGCGTCGCCCTCCACAACGCCGGCAAGGCGTCGAGGTACACCAGGTCCAGGGTCCCGGTCGCCCTCGCCTACGCGGAGGAGTCCCCCAGCCTGTCCGGGGCGCTCAAGCGCGAGATTGCGATAAAGAAGATGAGCAGGAGCGAGAAGCTCCTCCTCTGCTCGGGGCAAGGCGGAAGGAGAAGCCGCGCCGGCCCCCGGCCCGGTCGAATCAAGCGCCAGCCCGCCGACTGAATGTGCGCGACCCCACGGGTCGTCGCCGGGGTTCTCTGACGCGCTCCGCCCCTCGGCCCTGGCGATCCAACCGGCCTGGGTCCATCCGAGCCCCGCCCGGTCAGCGCGCGTACCCTTCTGAGCGTGGAGGTTGGCGAGATCTCGGAATAAGACGTCCCGCTGTCATGAGCGAAATAAGAAAGTAGATCCGCAGCTTACGCTGCTTCATTCTGCCCAACGGTTGGATTGTTGGTGTGCTGTCCCCGTCACTTACCGACGACGATTTCGATCGAGGAGATGTTCCTTGTCTCTGCCCCTTCGCCAACGACCTCGGTGCTGATGCCGATGTCCTTGACCTTGAACTGGCCGTTCCCCAGCCGCTTCGTGACGATTTCAGCGACGTCTACTGCCCTGCTGATTGCCATCCCCCTGGCCTTCACCACCACTTCGCCGGCCGCGGCAAGCTGGATGAGCGCGCTCATGGCGTAGTTCATCACAGGCTTCTGGCCTACGAATATGTGGTTGGTAGGTGCTGACCTCTGGGCTGGCGCGCTGGGCGCTGCTGGTGCTGTGGCCCGTTCGGGTGCCTTGTGTCCCTCTGACGAGTTTGTGTCGGATCTCTTCTTTGGCATTTGACTGACCTTGCTGGCCCGGCCCTCCGGGCGCGTATATAACCACATGGGTGCCGCGGGGTCAGAGATACTCGGTCGGGTCGACCAGATTCCTTGCCCTCCCTGTCTCGAAGAACCTCCTCACGTTCGCCGCCGCAGCCTCCTTCATGCCAGAGAGGTCCTCCCCCAGCGGCACCGCGGAGATGTGGAGGGTCCCGGCGAAGTTGGGGAGCTCCCAGGCCGCGGTCTCGAAGGACTCCCTCCCTCCCTTCACCCAGAAGACGTCGGTGGCGAAGCGGCTCTCCGGCCGCGCCCGCAGCCAGCGAAGGAGCCCATCCTCGTTGACGCTCTCCCCCCTCCCGACGTTGACGACGATCACCGACTCCTTGGTGCTCATGAGCAGGTCATAGGAGACGACCCCCCTGGTGCTCTTGGTCAGGGGGAGGGCCATCACGATGGCGTCGGCCTCCTTCACCTTCTGGGCCAGGGAAGACATCGGGGCCTTCTCGTCGAAGACGTCCGGGGACGCGAACGACCTCGACACCCCCACGGTCTTCATGCCGATGGACCTTCCCAGCCTGGCGACCTCCGACCCTATGGACCCAGCCCCGACCACGACCAGTGTCTTCCCCCGGAGCCTGCGGGGCGTCGACCTCTGCCCCCTGATGTGGACCCCCTTCGCCACCCCAAGAAGTAGCCCCCAGGCGTGCTCGGCCACGGACTGGGTGAACGCACCGGCGTTGGAGAAGAGCTGCACCCCGGCGGGGAGGGACGAGAAGTCGAGCCCGTCGACCCCTGCAGACATGGCCTGGATCATCCTCAGCCCTTTCATCTTCTCGAGCAGCCCCGCTGGGACGCTGTGGGGCCAGCATATCAGGGCCTGGCAGCGCCCCAGGGAGGCGTCGTCGGCCTGACCGACCATCACTTCGAAACCTTCGAGGGCCTCCATGGCCCGGGGAGGGAGCGCGTCGGTTGCGTAGACTGCGACCCGGGTGGACATCGAGGCTCTGGCTTACTTTGCGAGCGCCTTGATAGGTATGTCCTGGGTGATCCCGTTGGGGAGGGACCTCCTGATGGATATCGGGAGGGCGTCTGCTTCCAGCTCTAGCATGGCCGTCTGTATAGGTCCGCGGTAGCCGCCTTCAAGCGAGACGAAGGCAGGGGCGCCCATGGCCAGCTGAAGCGACCTGGCGCCGACAATCCTCGCCTTCTCGAAGCGAGTCAGCTTCGGTGGGCCTATCGTGACCTCGAAGTCGGACATCGAGGCCTGCTTCGTCTTTTTCACGGTCTTTGCTGGGGGCATCTATGAGACCAGGAGATGCTCTCGCCCTTCTCGGTCGGAACATAAGTCTTTCCTGAAGATCCACCCCTGCGCCGAAGACAGATTTACCCCCTCCGCGAAGGTCGCCCGAATGGCCGTCGATGCGCCCGCAGCCGGTTCGGTCTCCAAGCTCGAGTGCGTTGCGTCCGTGGGCGGCAAGGGGGACGCGAAGATGTCGCTCTACAGGCACCTGGCGCCCCTCACCGTCAACGCGGTGGTCAGGAGCCTCCCGCTATCCAGCAGGGTCAACCTCCAGCCGGCCATGGTCTGCCTCTTCACTCAGCTCAGGATAGGGGTGGAAAAGCCGAGGATGAAGTTCGGCAGGGGCGAAGTTGCGTTCCTCCCGTCGGGAGGGCTGATCTGCGTCTTCCTGGGGGAGGCCCAGAGCGACAGGCCCCTGAACCCGATAGGGAAAGTGGAATCGGGGCTGGAGTGGTTCGATTCCGTCAGGTCCGGGGACGTCGTCAGCCTAAAGTTGCCGGCACCGTAGTCAGACCTTCGTGGACCAGACGCCGTGCCCGCTGAAGCCGCCGACTCTCTTTAGCGAGCCCTTGCTCTCGAGCTCCCTTAGCACCCCTGTGGCGACCGACGAGTTCACCCCCAGGGCCTTCGCGGCGGTGTGGACTGTTATCGCCTTCAGCGGCGCCAGGCTCTTGAGCAGGTCGGAGTCGCTCATCCTAGGCGGGAGGAACGAGAGCTGCTTCCTCTGCTGCGGGGGGGCCGACTTCTCCTTCGTCTTCTTCCCCTTGCCCTGCGTAGTATCTCCCTGGGCCGTCTCCTCGGAGTCCTGCGACTTCTCCATGGATGCCAGTGACTTCTTCTTCACTCCGCCCATATGCTTCGAGGTCAGAGCTTTCCGCAGTCCAATTAAGGTTTTCTCGTCCCGGGGCCGATATGAAGACCGAGGCCGCGGAAAGACAGCGACCGGGGCAACGGCGCTCGCGAGCCAAGCGCCGGGATTTCACCGGAGCAGCTCGTCAGCCGAGGGATACCTTCTGACGTCCCTTGGGACGACGGTCACCCCCTTCTCGGCGCACTGGGCTACGCACGCCATGCACCCGAAGCACAGCTCCTCATTCAAGACGGCGCAGCTCCCCGCCGGGTCTGTCCCGAAGACCCCCACGGGGCATATGGCGGCGCACTCCCCGATGCGGCTGCATCTCGCGACTTCGACAGCGTAGGCGTGGAACGGGCAGTCGATGAGCTGAGACCTCGCGGCGATCCCCTCGAGCAGGGTCGGCTTCCGAGGGTCGGCCCACTGCGCCATGGGGCTTCGGGCTCTGGATGTCCTAATAAGAGACAGAGGCGATTGTCAGGGTTGAGAAGCTCGCTCGGCCACTTCTGCCCCCGGAGCCACGGCCTGCTCCACGGCTCCATCTTTGGCCCTCGGCTTCTTCATGGTCCTCCAGACCTCGGCGGGAGAGGGCGACTCGGTCATGGGCCTCCAGTCCGAAATCCCGGACCACATGCTTGTCACAGGACGCTTCAGGTACTCCCTGGTGTACTCCGACAACGGGTGCCAGCGACCGTCCTCCGCCAGCCTTTCCTTTCTGACGATCACGGGCCTCGGCCGGGCCGACGCGGGCTTTGTAGGGTCGAGCTCCACCGCGATGGCGTTGGTCGGGCACTCCCGCACGCAGATCTGACAGCCGGTGCACCTCTCCTGTTCTATGAGGTAGGGCTTCTCCATCATCCAGTTCTTGGGGCTTGAGCCCCCCATGATGGCGCCGTAGAAGTCCAGATCCGTCGGCCGTGTAAACTCAATACAGGTGGAGGGGCAGAGGTCCATGCAGGCTCCACAGTTCATGCACTTCGTCTCGTCGACGAGGAACTTGTAGAGCCCCATCGTCCCTCTCCCCCTATTGTATGTACTCGGCACCATCCCTTGGGAATGATGCCGGAGCTTGCATGGACCCAATCGGTCGCCTTGGCTGTTCTTCCACGGCGTGCGCCTGCCTCGAAGGCATCGAAGCTGGCATCCCCGAAGGGGACCCAGGTCCCTGGCTGCGGGTCGCTTTAGGTGACTGCTTGCCGAGCCTCGAGTGGAGCAGCGGGTGGGCGAACCCGAAGAGTCCGATGACCCCCAGGGCCGCGAAGGTGACGTCAAAAGTAGCCATGGATAGGTTGACGTCGGTCTGCGAGCTGAAGGTGTTGTAGACCGAGTACCAGAAGCCGCCCGTGCTGCTCACCCCCGCCGGGAGTGTAGAGAGCGCGAGGGGGGTCTCGGTGACGAAGATGGTTCCGAATATCCAGAGGGCTGTCCCGGCGAATACGAGAACGGTGACCGCGCGGAACGCGTTCCTGTTGTCGTCGGCGTCAAAGTAGAGTTTGGTCACCAGGGCGATCCCGAACAGGACCACGGAGATGGGCATGAATGGCACGGCTATCGTGTAATCTTGGAACGTGCCTGGAAAGAAGACCAGGAGCCCCATTATGAACGACATGAAGATGAGAGCGTCTCTGATGAGGACGTAGGCAAGCCACCAGATGTCGGCCCCGAGCCTCAGGGTGAACTTCTCCAGCGTTCTGAGGAAGTACCCCCGGGCGATCTGGAGGGAGAATGCCATCGCTGTCACGAAGACCATGGCGACGGCTATGGTGGTCTCCAGCCAAATCGACCCGCCGTTGACCAGGCTATTCTGGAGGCCGGACTGGGTTATGGCGTAGGCTGGGGCGTTGAACATGAATGGCGTTGTCGCTGCGATTATGATTCCTGCAAGCTTTCCTATTTTTCTTAGGAAGCCCATTGCCGTGGCAAGGGTGGCGGGGTGAGATAGCTCGTTTCCCTAACCGGTTAGCATTTTTATGATTCGAACCATAAAAACGGTTGCGGGGGTCAGTCCGCCCAGGTGACGGCGGCGCCACCGCGCCATTGCCAACGGGGGGACCCTACGGGTGCCATCGTTGATATCAACGATGTGCCACAAATCCTAACTCCTTCGGGGGAACCGATAAACGCCCGAAGGTAAATTCCTCTAATGTGAGAAGGAGGTTTGCCCCAGGCGCATAGGAGCGGCCAACCGGCTCCGAAGGACGAGGCGACGGAGCTTCTGGAGTCCGTTGCTAGCGCTCCGCGCCGGGCCGTCCTCGATCTTGTGTCGAGAATGCCGTCCAGCGTGCCTGAGATAGCGCGAAGGGTGGGTCTGGAACCTATTTCCGTGAGGTTCCACCTCAAGAAAATGCTCGAGGCGGGCCTGATCGAAGAGGTCAAACAACGAGGGGGCGTAGGCAGGCCGAGAAGCCTCTATCGCGCGTCCAAGAAGCGCTTCGAGGTGGCCTTTCCGCCTCGAAGTTACATGCAGCTCGCGGACCTCCTGCTGAGAGCCCTGACGGCGAGCTCCGGTCATGACCAGGTCGCAAGGGACGTCCGGAAGGCGGGGAAGAAGCTGGGCTCCGAACTTGGGAGGGACCTCAGGATGAGGACAGGCATCAGCAGGTGGGACGGCGTTTCGCTCAAGAAGCACCTGGTCGAGGGGCTGCTGGAGGACTTCGGGACGCAGCCTGAGACGGTAAGATTCTCGAAGAAGAGCATCCAGTACAGGGTGAACAACTGCCCCTTCAAGGAGCTCGCCGTCCGCTACCCGCGGATAGTCTGCGAGCAGCTCGATGACACCATCAACGCCTCCCTGGTCAGGGAGCTCTGCAGAGAGATCGACTGGAGGAAGCTGAAATGTGCGGGCCACGGGGACAGCTACTGCGAGTACGTGGCGACCCTCCGCCCTGCGAGGTAGGCCCGCCCCAGGGGTCGAGGCGCCGGCGCCTTGTGCACGAAGGGCGGCGACAGGAGCCGACGGACGAACCCCCTCCGCCTCCGAAGGGTCCGCACCGATAGGGAGATTAGTCCGGGGCCTCGGAACCTCTCGCTTGGACTACTCGGAAGTCGCGGCGAAGTACGCCGAGCTCGAGGCCATATCGGGGAGGAACGAGCTGACCAGGATCCTCGCCGACCTGCTGAAGTCCGCCCCGTCAGCCGAGCTCGCGCCCCTGGTCTACATGACCCAGGGGAAGCTTAGGCCAGACTACGAAGGGGTGGAGCTCGGCCTCGCGGAGAAGCTCGCGCTCAGGGCCCTGGCGACCGCGTCGGGGATAAGCCAGGACAGGGTCTACTCCGTCTACGTGAAGCATGGCGACATCGGGACCGCGGCCGAGGAGCTCCTGAAGAACAGGAGCCAGGGGACGCTCTTCAGCGAGGGGCTGACCCTGAATCGGGTCTACGAGACGCTGCTGAGGATCGCCCGCCAGAGCGGCTCGGGGTCTGTGGAGGCGAAGCTCAGGGAGCTCGCTTCGCTCCTCAACGACGCCACCCCCCTCGAAGCGAAGTACATCATGAGGACGGTCACCGGCGAGCTCAGGCTCGGAGTGGCTGACTACACCGTCCTGGACGCCGCGGCGACGGCGTTCCTCGGCGGCAAGGAGTCAAGGCCAGGGGTGGAGAGGGCCTACAACGTCCACCCGGACCTCGGCTTCGTCGTCTCGAGCGCGGCATCGAAGGGGACGGCAGGGGTCGAGGAGGTGAAGCTGGAGGTGGGGGTGCCCATCCGCCCGATGCTCGCCGAGAGGCTGAACTCCCCCCAGGCGATCATCGAGAAGATGGGGGGGAAGGCCGTGGCCGCGGAGTACAAGCTCGACGGAGAGAGGCTCCAGATCCATCGCAACGGCGACGACGTCAAGCTCTTCTCGCGGAGGCTCGAGGTGATAACCTCCCACTATCCAGACGCGGCCGACCTGGTCAGGGAGCACGTGAGCGCCAGGAAGGCGATACTCGAGGCGGAGGTGGTCGCGATCAACGAGGACACCGGGG
>JAFLZI010000012.1 GCA_029785625.1 Nitrososphaerota archaeon
TATGAGCAGGGCGTCGTCACAGTCTCTTCGCCAGCTCCGCGAGCGCAGGGGTGAAGAACATGGCGCACTGCTCCCTGTCTATCAAGCAATTTTGTCCTGTCCCATATAACTAGACGGGCTCCCAAGACCGCCCCTCATGGCACAAAGCCACCAGTCGACCCACGACCGCCCGGCGGAAAGGCGGACGGATGAGAAGAGTCATGGAGCGGCAAGCCGCCGCCTGCTCCGCTGCGACAGATGCAGCGACCTCTTCCTGCAAGAGGAGGTACATGACCACAACTGTCTCACCTTCACGGAGATAGGTATGGTGGTCCCTCCTGCAGAGTCAGACGAGCACGTAGCGGGGATGTCGACTCTTAACGCCTAGAGGGAGCCTGGCTCCCTCCCCATTTTTGACTCTGTTGCTCGCCCCGGCTCGATCCGCCGTCCTCTAGTGTTCCTTTATGGTCCGGTTTCTATCAGCGTGTCACATATACTCGCAGACGCGCAGAACGAGAACGTGCGGAAGAAAACAAAAGTCGCGCTGATCAGCGCCATCCTAGCAGCCCTCCTGGTCTCCGGCGGAACTGTCTTCGCCTCTAATCTCTTCACCGGGCACTATTCCCAGAACGTCACAGTAAAGGAAGTCGTGGCGATCACAGCAGCCAGTGATTCGCTCGGCGACTCGTGCACCTTCACAGCAACCACCGCGAGCTGCGCCCCGGCTTCCCTGAGCCCGGGCCAGAGTTTCGTGGTCACGCTTCAGGTCGAAAACTCCGGTTCGACCAACGTGATCGTCAACCTGTCCCCCTCCAGCTCCAACAGCACCGTGGCCACCGTCTCCTCCTCATCGGTGGCTGGGACCTCAGTCACCCTAACACCCGGCTCCGCGGGCAACCTCTACTTCACGGTCTACGCTGCGGACGTTCCTGGCTCGGCGACAATCAGCGCGACGATAACTGCCTAGAGGCGGGGATCTTGAAAGCCCGCCTTCCCCTTTTCTTCGCTCTGGCTCTGCTGGTGTTTTCTGCGTTCGCGTCCTTTGCGACTGTCCCTGCGGTCCACGCCGCGAGTCCTGCCCTGGTCCAGACGGACCACGCGTATTCTAGCTGCGGGACTTCGACATGCTCGATAGTCCTGTCCAACTTCACCTCTCCCATGGCTTCGGGAGACATGATAATCATCGCCCTTCAGGAATGGAACGGGTACTCTTTCACAATCAGCGACAACCTGACCAACGCGTACTCTAAGGTGTACGTCGACTCTGCTGGACACACGTACACCGGGATCTGGTACACCACCACCAAGGGGGGCGCGGACAAAGTGAACGTGACTGGCACTACGGTCCCCTTCGGGGGCAACATCCTCAACGCTTCAGTCGAGATATTCGAAGTATCTGGCGTGACCGGGCTCGTGGGTTATGGAAACAACGAAGGCCATACGAACGCACCCTTCACGCCTAACGTCAACTTCGGCTCCGCATTCTTCCTCGTGGGCTCGATCGCGACCAACAGGACGTCCATAAGTCCAGGGACGGGCTTCACAGCCGACTGCATGAAAGGCGCATTCTGCGCCCAGTATTCGCTTTCTGGGGTGACGTCGCCCACGACTTTCCCTGCATCGCTGGGGGTCACGAGCGTTTGGGCTGAAGTGGGGGCGGCCTTCGGCCCCAGCGTCTCGGTCCCCTTTGGTTGCACCACAAACCCGCTGACGCTTCCTTCCGGGACCAGCACCCCGACGATAACCGTTTCTGGAGGCTCGGCGAGTCCGTCTACCTTCACGTGCGACGGGTCGACTCACAGTATAATCGTGAACCCATCTTCATCTTACAGCCTTTCCAATCTGGCAGCTGCGTCCGGGACGAGATTCGTACTCAACTCGACCGGGGGGACTTCATGTCTCACCGGGACCTGCGCGCCCGTCCATCTTGCCGACAACTACCAGGTCGAGATCTCGAACCCTTACGGCCTCGGGGTCACGCGAGTAGCTAACGGGACAATTCAGCCCTCTTCGACCAATGGGACTCTGTGGGCCGACTATGGTCACGCGATCACGACCGATGCAGAGGGGACCAACGTGACCTGGGCGCGGCAGGTCGCTCCCGTCTTCATCTATGATTGGTGCAACGGTTTCATCCTCATACAGAACGTCTCGGCGAGCTCGACCACTTGCACCACGTCCTCCTTCAGCTGGGACGCCAGCCATGCCAGGATGCAGCTCTTCGACCCTGGCGCCTATTACATTTCAGACTGGTTGAACGGGAGCGTCTCAATCCTGGGGAACGCCTCGAAGGTCTCGGCTCCGGCAGGCTCCATCTACACTGAGAACGGCACTGACCCCCAGTTCACGGTGGAATACCTAGGGACGGGCTCGAGCGAGCCGCCTTCCCCAGGACCGAGTTCAAGCGTGACGACCGCCTCACAGTCGCTCCCGGTGGTGGCTCCTCCTTCTACGAACCAGGGCAACAGCCCGTTCTTAGGACTTGGGATGATTCTCATCGTACTCATCATAGTCGCCGTGCTTGTCCTCCAGCGAATTGAAGACGATCGTCCGAGCTCGAGGAACGGGTTCTCCACCAGGAAAAAGCGGAGGGGACCGCACCTCCCCGGGTTCTCGCTCGCACTCTCTCTTCCAGGGACCGAGCGCTAGCATGGCTCAACAGCTGAAGCTCACACAGGCCTCCGTCCTCGTCTACCGCATCGACTCGAGGCGCCTGGCCATGCTCCGCAGGAGGGGGAAGCTCGCCTGCGATGTCTGCTCGAACTCATTCGGCGTGGGCGGGTACTACGCCGCCAAACCAAGGACCGGCAGCAGAAGGTACTGCCTCGTGTGTGCCATCTCTCTCGGCTTCGACCTGGTGAATCACGTCGACCCCTTGGCCAGCGTGGACGAGGCCGCCGCCGGGCTCTAGGCCCTGACCAAGTGCTCTATGTACCTGGGGGGTTTTGCCTTCCGCCTGTCCCGGTCCTCGAACGCCGGGTTTCTGTGACGCCATGTTTTGTACCAATAGACCCCTGATTTCGAGCTCCGTTTTACCATGCCGCGCCAGATCGAGCTCTCCCCGCACTTTTCACAAACGGTCGGAAGAGAATCGACGCTCAGCCGACTTACCCCAAAGGGGTTCAGGACGTTGCGAAACCCGAGAGAACCTTCCCCGCCTGCCGAAGAAATGGGCCGTCCCATTTTCACAAACCCCTTTCGTCCGCCTCGAGCTGTCGCTCCGCGTCAGCCCATTCTGAGCGCGTGACCCCCCGGTCCCGCAGCCATTTGTTGAGCTGCAGGCGAGCGAGGAGGTACCTGGCGAAGGCGACCCCAAATCCTCCTGATCCACCCAGGACCGCAGCTGTGATCAGGTCCATGTCGACGTCGGGGATGCTCTGACTATTTATGAAACTCTGCTAGGGCCGTCTCTGACGCGCAGGTAGGCGAAGGCGGTCCGGCGCTGCTGGGGACTTTGATTCTCGCCGCATTCAATTTCTCGATTTCCTCATTCGGGCGTTTGAGGAAAAACGACGGTCGGCCGGGCGTTCAAACGCGGAGATGTCAATCAACCGTCCCTAGTGGTGGTGGTGGGAGTCTATACAGTGACTGAACGCCTCCCTGATTGAACGGGGATTACCCACGGCGCCCCCACCGCCTGTCGGTCGCCATGGGAGTCGTCCTGCATGCCATCCAGACAGTCGCGACCGCGACCCTGAGGGGAGCGCCCCCGTCCTTTCCCGTGGTGACGGCGTCCCTGATGTCTGCGTATGAGAGGCCGCGAGCGCGCAGGGCTCTCATCCTCTGATAGTCGCTTTGCGAGAATCGAGCCCGAAGAGGAAGGCCATCCTGCTCCCTCTGCTGCCGGTCGAGCCGGAGGAAGAAGTGGCGCGCACAGGAAGGGAACGTGAGGCGCTTTTGGGAGGGAAATCTCTTGTTAGAGGTGGTGGAGTGGGATGTAGGGGGCCTTTTTCTTCTTCTACCGCTGAAAGGCACGCTCTCTAAGAGTATCCCCGACGGCGATTCCACCACGTACGGGGAGTACTTGACCCCGAGCTCGTCGAGGAGGAATGCCCCGCCCGCGACGTCTACCCTCAGCTCGACCTTGCGTGCCAGGAGCCACCTGACCCTGAAGGGAAGGGACGACGCAGGGATGTACTTGTCTCCCGCGAAGTAGATGACGTCGCCGACCTGACGTCGCATCGGCCGCCAGCCTTTCAGGTCCTTCATCAGGGTCTCGGCTGCAAAGTTCGAGGTCTGCCCCTTGTGGGCCTCGAGGAGACGCGTCCCCAGCCTCTCACGCTCCTCGGCGGGGAGGAGCTCGATCTGGCGGGCGTTGATCTGCTTCATCAGCTCGAGCAGGCGCTTCTGCGCCAGGGCGAGCGCGTCGTACTCCGCCTGCAGCTCCGCCGTCCTTCCGAGGATCTCTCCCTGCTTCGTCATCGTTGGTCCCCCTGCGCGTATTTCGGGAAGAGGCAAGCGAAGGCCCTCATCAGACGTCGGGCCCCTTCGATGTCCCCGGCCTCGGTCTTCTTTTCGACCGCCTCGAGGAGCAGGTCTGCTTGCGCTGCCTCGTCGAGGCCCCGGAGCTTGCGTACCAGCTCCCGAAGGGCCGGGGTGGTGATCCCTGCGATCTCGCTAAGGAGCTCTTCGGTGACGAGCTTGCGGATGGGCCTGGTCGGAGGGTCCTCGAGGCCCAGGACCCGGCTCAAAGTGGCCCTCTTGTTTCGGGTGTTTCGACGTTTCGAGTATCCTTATCCCCCCCATTAACAGAGTCTGGAGTTATGAGGGTAATATAACCCGAAACACTCGAAACACTCGAAACAAACTCCGGTTTCAACTCTGCCCCCACCAGCACTTTTGCGCCGCGTCCGTTTATCCGGGCTTGTTGCGAGTGGACCGGAATCAGGGACTTCAGTTCCTCCATGAACCCGGTCTGTTTCTTGGCGGTGAAGTTCTCCGACTGACAGAACGCAACATAAGCTGTGTAGACCTCCGAACTTGGGGAGGCTAGCGCGTCCCCGACGTTGAGGCACTTCGATATGAACGCCCGCAGAACGTTCGACCGGTTGCCCCATTCGGCCCGCTTCTGTTTCACCGTCGCCTCATAGGTGAAAGCGCCTTTAGCGATCAGTCGCCGGGCCAGGGCAGCCAGGATGTTGAACAGCCCTGAGAGTTCCTCGGGGGTCGTGAGCTCCTCTAGAAGGTTCGGATTCCTGCTCTCCTCGGGGACCGTGAAATCCCAATTAGTTATCCTCCATCGTCTGAACCAGGCGTCCGTGTCGTCAGCAACTATTGGGAGGGCGTTCGCCGAGAAAAAGCACTTACAGAAGGGGGTGATGTCATGCCCCTGGAGCCCTTTCTTTTCGACAAAGATCCGGTCCCCGGCGATGATTGCCTTCAGTTTCCCCGTGAGGGTTATCTCGTTGGACGCGATGTCAGGATAGATCACTGCCAGCTTCCCCTCTATGTTCCCCGCCCCGAAGCGGGACATACCCAAGTCGTGGATCGATTGGGTGCTCACGTTGTCGACCCCCAGGAGCCGGGCGAGCACTCCGAGCCAGACGGACTTTCCATTGTCACCCGCGCCCAGGTACATGAACGCCTTCTGAAAGCGGGCGTCACGAATCAGAGTCGTGGCTGCATCCTCCAGAACGTTGAGGAGCGAGTCGGGCGGCAGGACTTCTTTCAGGAACCTCATTACATTCGGACAGGTCGCCTTCGGGTTGGACTCGACGGGGAGCTGGACGCGACTCGGATAGGTCGGGTTGTGGGCAGTGGTCTTTCCGGAGCTCAGATGGTAAAGCCCATTCTTCAGGTTGACGATGTCCAGGTCTCTGTCGAACGTATCGTCTGGGACGAATGAGGAGCGTCTCACGTGCCCGATGACTTCATGGGAGAAATTGTTGGACTCGCTGGGCTCGAACATTTCGACCTCGCTCTCGATCAGCGACTCGGCGAGGCCGACTCTGTACACCCCATTCAGTCGGACATGCATCTCCTTTGATTCCATGAGCGTGAGAAAGTCATGTCGCTCCATGATTTCGGTCGACAGTTCCTTCGCCCTCTGTCTCCTAAGGTCGGAGTCGCTCTCGGGCGCCGGCCTCTGCATCAAGAGTGAGCTTCCTGCCGGTGCTTCTCTAGCTTGGACCTCTGACTTCTGGCGAACCTCCAGTCCTGGTACCTTTCGCCCAAGCCGGCGAGGCGCCGCAGCTCTCGGCAGACTGGGCAGTCCGGTTCTGTCGACGGAGGTTGCCACGTGGCATCTCGGAACTCCTCCGCGGGGATCCTCCAGGCTTCGTATCTGCTGCTCAGGTGGACTCCGGCGACGTGGACCTCGAACAGGTCCCCGCGATCAGTCTGAAAGCCACAGAGACAGACGAAGGGTCCCGTAGCAGCGTCTGTTAAATGCGAGGGGCTTCCTTCAGAGGTCAACGGTTCGCCTCCTTTGATGGGACGTGGGCCGCACTGCCGGGGCTGGGGGGGCCTCCTCCCCCAGCTTTCTCGATTATCGCGTCACAGATTTCCTTGCAGTCGCGGAGCGTCATCCTTAAGTCGGAAGTTCGTAGGCTCACGAGTGGCTGGCCTCTCCTGTACTATCGGGGGACGGTGCGGCACCTGGGCTCCCTGCCGTTGCACCGGCGGGGGGCCGTTTCTTACAGTGTGAGACGTGAAGGCCGAAGTTGATCTCCATCTGTGATGGGTAGAGCGAGAAGATGACTTTGTGGCAAAACGGACAGCTCCGTTCTAAGATTGTTGCGGTCATCGCTACGCTACACTAGCGGTAGTCTGAATTTAACGGTGTGGTATGAGGTATAACCATCGGACCCAACGGTTTAACAAGACGTTTCGTCTGTAAGCGCCGCAGATATACCACCGCACCTTAATGCGCCCTATATGCCTAGGAACCACCTCCTTTGGACCCCTGATCCTGTCTATCAACGACTCGCGAAGTTGAAGGGGGACCTAGGCTATCCGAGCTTCGGGGCGCTCCTCAACGCCCTGGCCCTGGAGCACGACGGATCCGCCTCGCAGAAGGGGACCCCCGAGCTCCTCCTCAGGGACACGCGTCCGTTCATAGTAGCCGGGCCTTCAGGCTCAGGGAAGACAACGCTGGCCAAGGCCGTCCTGGCGAAGTGGGAGGGCCCCGCCCTGGTCTTCGACGTCGGTAACGAGTACGCCGAGCTCCCAGCGGTGAAGGACGCCAGGGATGTCCCGTTCGCTCGGGGAGGGAGGGTCCGCATCCTGGCGGACCCGGACGCCGCATATTCAGAGATCCAGGGGAGTTACCTCTTCCGGGACCTGGCCAGGTCCAGGGGCCCCGAGCTCTCGAAGTGGCTCGTGATCATAGAGGAGGCCCACCGCTTCGCGAAGGACCCGAACCTGAAGGACCTGATTCTGGAGTCGCGCAAGTATCTTGGGAAGCTATTGGTCCTCAGCGCCGATTCGTCCGCCTGGGACCAGCTCGCCCCCGTCGTCAGGCCCTAGCGTCTCCTCGGCCTGGACCAGCTTCGAGCGGAGCTCCGCGACGTCACGAAGGACCGTCTGCATCACCGTCGAAAGCCGCTGGATCTCCCTGTCCTTCGCCTCTAGCTGCTCGTCGAGCCTTTTCTCCCTCTCCAGCCCGTCAGGCTGGGCCTCCGGCTCCCTCGGGTCGACCGTCAGGCCGGGGACCGCCTTCAGGTAGTCCTCCAGGAGCTGCTCCCACGTGACTTTGTAGTACGAGTCGCTGACCCCCAGGGAGTGCCCCATGCATATCTCGACGTTGGCCGGCTTCATCACCTGCTCCGCGTGCGTCTTGAAGTACTTGCGGAACCCGTGGGTGATCTGCGTATCATGTCGCTTCTTGGGGTCCAGCCTGAGCCCTGCCCTCCATGCCGCCCGAATCAGGACGTGCCTCGCGGCGTTCAAGTCCAGGGGCCGGACGTCCCTGGCTAGCCGGTGGGGGGTCCCCTTCTGGTCCAGCGCCGGGTCGTACTTCGCCTTCTGCCTCTGAGTCTCTTCGACCGTCGCCTCCCTGACCGAGACCAGGAACCGGTTCCTGAGGAGCGGGCTCTCGGGCCCGATCGGCTCCCCGTGGACATCCCTGAAGTCCATATACGACTTCGCAGCCCTGTAAGCCTCGGGGGTGACGAATGCAATGTACTCCTCCGGCTCCCCCGCGTAGACGGTCAGCTTCGCGGCGACCACCTTCCCGGACCTCTCGACCGGCTGGACGTGCTTCCACTTCATCCAAGACCACGCGCCGAACCTTATCCCTGAGGACGCGCCGAAAAGGACCATGACATGGACCCTGGGGTCAGGGGCCTTCAGCAGCTTCAGGAGCTCCTCCCTGGTATAGGGACGGTCCTCCCCGTGCTTGCGCGCCGCCGGCAGGGTTCTCTCTATCTTCCGCCAGTTGACCAGGACATCGTTCATCTCGCAGAAGCACTTCATCCCTCGAAGGTAGTTCCATACCCGGCTCATGGAGATCTCCCTGGCCTCTGCCTTCTGGCGGAACCCCCAGAGGAAATCCACAGCCTGCTGCTCGAACCACTTCCGGTCGGCCTGGGCCTTAGCGGCGAGCTCGTCAGGCCCCATCTTCAGGGCCTCGAGGAACTTCGCGAAGTCGCGGGAATAGAGCGTCCACGTCTTCTCTGCCTTCACGCCCATCCGGAAGGACCTCCAGGCGCGGGACGTCTCCAGCGAAGGGTCCTGTGGCATAGGAATACGTCCCGACTATTTAATAAAAGGGACGCTGTTAGTGAACAGTTCCCTGATGGTGTACTCCGACGTCCCCGCGCAGTCAGCCATCTCCCTCTGGGTCACCCGTCTTCCCCTCGACTCGGC
>JAFLZI010000013.1 GCA_029785625.1 Nitrososphaerota archaeon
TGGAAGTACTTCGAGGTAGCAGAAGCGGACTATCCCGTGCTCCCCGAGAGGAAGATGCCCGGCGCGAAGTGGTTCGAAGGCGCCGAGGTGAACTTCACCGAAAGGGTCTTCGCGAAGAAGCGGGAGGGCGATGCGCTCGTCTTCACGGTGGAAAGAGGGTCGGCGAAGTCGTTGGGGTGGGCCGACCTCGAGAGGAAGGCTGCCTCCCTTGCGGCAAAACTGGTGGAGCTTGGAGTGGGGAGAGGGGATAGGGTCGCTGCGTACCTCCAGAACGGCCCCGAGGCGGTCATAGGCTTGCTGGCTTCGGCGAGCATCGGGGCGGTCTGGTCGAGCTGTCCGCTGGAATTCGGACCGCAGTCTGTCGTGGACCGCTTCGGCCAGATAGGACCGAAGGTGCTCATCGCCGCGGACGGATACAGCTACGGAGGGAAGTGGATAGACAGGGCAGAGGATGTGGCGGCGGTCAGGAAGGCGGTCCCCAGCATACGGGAGGTCATAGGAGTATCCGGAGGGAGCAAGGGGAAAGGTGTGCCCGGAACCATAGACTGGGACGGGGCGGTAGAAGGAAGGTCGGAGTTCGAGTATGCGTTCGTCCCCTTTGACCATCCGCTTTGGGTCCTCTACTCTTCGGGGACCACAGGCCTGCCCAAGGCTCTGGTGCACTCCCAGGGAGGGATTCTAGTCGAGCTCCTGAAGTCCGTGGCCCTGCACAACGACGTCAGGGAAGGGGACCGGTTCTTCTGGTACACGACGACAGGGTGGATGATGTGGAACTACCTGATGGGGGGCCTCCTCCTGGGAGCGACGCTGGTACTCTATTCTGGGCACCCCTCGTGGCCCCGCCCCGACTCCCTCTGGAAGATCGTGGAAGAGACGAAGACGACTTACATGGGGACGAGCGCAGCCTACCTGTCGGCCAACATGAGAGCCGGGGTCGAACCGCGAAGCGGTTTCGCACTGAAATCGCTCAGAGGCATAGGGTCCACCGGATCGCCGCTCTCCCCGGACTCTTTCGAGTGGGTCTACTCGAAGGTCAAGGACGATGTCTGGCTCGAATCTCTGAGCGGTGGGACCGACCTCTGCACAGCCTTCGTCACAGGCTCCCCCACCCTCCCGGTCTACTCAGGGGAGCTGCAGTGCAGGGCGCTCGGCGCAAGCGTCCAGGCCTTCGACGAAGGCGGGAACCCGGTCGTCGGGAAGGTAGGGGAGCTGGTGATAACCGAGCCGATGCCTAGCATGCCCGTCTGCTTCTGGGGGGATGAAGACGGAACCAAGTATCGTGAGAGCTACTTCGGGATGTTCCCGGGGGTCTGGAGGCATGGCGACTGGATCAAGATCACTGGGAGGGGGACCTGCGTGATCTATGGGCGTTCTGATGCTACCATCAAGAAGCTCGGCGTCAGGATAGGGACGAGCGAAATCTACAGGGCGGTAGAGAAGGTCCCCGAGGTCTCCGACTCTCTGGCGGTCGACGTCCCCGGCGGAGCCTCCGAGGAGATGGTCCTCTTCGTATCTCTCAAGGAAGGGGTAAGCCTCGACGACGCCCTGCTCTCTAGGATAAAGAACCAGATCAGGACCGACCTCTCGCCTAGGTACCTCCCTGACAGGGTGGTCGCCGTCCCAGCCATCCCGAGGACGCTCAACGGCAAGAAGCTCGAGGTCCCGATAAAGAGGATCCTGACCGGGGCGCGCCCTGACGACGTCCTCAACAGGGGCTCGCTGGCAGACCCTGCTTCGGTAGACCGTTTCTTGGAGCTCGCGAGGGAGAAAGGGGTCGGGGTCGGCGCGGGGGCCCGAAAGGACAGGCCGGCCTAGGCAGAAAATTAATACCCGGCCCTAAGGGGGGAGATGCGTGACCAGCCAGAGGAAGGTGTACGTCATTTCCGGTGGGGTCACGAAGTTCGCCAAAGCCCACCCGGATATGGACTTCAGACTTATGGTGAAGCGGGCCTTCGACTATGCCATGAAGGACGTCCCAGACCTGAGGGCGTCGGAGATCGAGAGCAGCAGGATATCATACTTCTCCGACCACTTTGCGAGACAGCTGAAGGCTGCCTCTATGGTGCAGGACTACCTTGGCCTGAACCCCAAGGACTCGAGGAGGGTCGAATGGGGAGGGGCGACCGGAGGGCAGGCGATACAGGCGGGGTGGGAGACAGTCGCGAGCGGCAGGAATGACGTCTGCCTGGTCGCAGGGTTCGAGACGATGTCGCACGTGGAGACCTGGAAGGGTAACGAGTTCATCGCCCTGGCTTCCGACACCAACTTCGACTATCCGGTGGGAGGTTTCTACACAGGATACTATGCGCTGATGGTCCAGAGGCACATCTACGAATACCTCAGGAAGCGGAAGTTTGCTGACATCAAGGACGAGAGGAAGGCGCAGAGAGCCGCCACCGAGGAGGCGAAGAGGGTGATGGCGATGGTGTCCGTGAAAAACCATGTGAACGCCCTCCACAACCCCTACTCTCAGTACCCCGAAAAGCTGACGATGAAGGAGGCGATGGGGAGGGAGATGATCGCGTTCCCCCTGAACAGGCCCTCCATCTGCACCATGAGCGACGGCGCGGCCGTTGTGATCTTGGCGTCTGAGGACGTCGCTTTCAAGTACACCGACAGGCCCGTCCTGATAAAGGGGGTCGGTTGCGGCACTGACACGATGAGGCTCGCCGACAGGCCCCACGGGAAGGTCCCCCTCTTCTCCTGGGAAAGAGCGGACGACTACGTGTCCCTGAAGTACCCCGGCGTCCACTCGTTCAGGGCCGGCAGGACCGCCGCCCTGGAAGCATACAAGAACGCCGGGATCACAAACCCGAAAGGAGAGCTCGACTTCGTAGAACTCCACGACGCCTACTCAAGCTCTGAGATTCAGACCTACGAGGACATAGGGCTCTGCAGGTACGGCGAAGGGTACGACTTCGTCGACCAGGGGCACCCCTTCCTCGAAGGGACAGACTACGGACTCGACCTCCCTCACAAGGGCACCATGCCTGTCAACCCGTCCGGAGGGCTGATCGCCTGCGGCCACCCGGTCGGCGCCACAGGGATCATGCAGGGGGTGTTCGCCCTCTGGCAGCTGCAGGGGACCATCGGGAAGCACTTCGGGGACGACACCCTCCAGATCAAGGACGCGAAGAGGGGGCTCATCCACTCGCATGCAGGGACAGGGAGCTCGGTGACGGCTACGATAATGGAGAGGGCGTAAGATGCCTGGGATAAGGAAGTTCAGGAAGTTTAGGGACGTGATGAAGGAGGTCAACAAGAAAGGCGCCGCCATCTATGAGAACCCGGCGGGGACCCACGACCTCGTCGTCCTTTCGCCATACAACATCAACTACATCCATAGCTATGCCGAGGACACCCCATTCTTCCTTGGGCTTGCCGAGGGGAAGCTCATGGGGAGCGAGTGCAAGAAGTGCCACTACAGGTACGCCACACCCCGCAGCCACTGCATGGAGTGCGGGTCGGAGACGGAGTGGTCCGAACTCCCGCTCGAGGGGAGGGTGCACTCATGGACGACCTGCTACTTCGGGAGCGAGGAGTTCTTGAAAGAGACCCCCTTCAACCTGGCACTCGTCGAGTTTGACGGGGTGGACACCCTCTTCCTTTCGAGACTGAAGGGGGCGGAGGAGAGGGACATCTACATCGGCATGAAAGTCAAAGCGGTGTTCAGGAAGGCGCCGAAGTATCTGGTCTCAGACGTCCATTTCGTGCCTGCAGAGCCGAAAGCCAAGAAGTGACGTGAGCCTCAGGGCCGCACTGGCGTAAGCCACTTCGAGTAGCGCTTTATCCTTCCGTGGACGGCTCGGTCGTAGAGCTTGGCAAGCCTGTCGGTCACCGGGGTCCCGTTGTCCCCGATCTTCCTGCCGTCTACCTCGCTCACCTTGGCTATCCCGGCTGCTGTCCCGGTGAAGAACACCTCGTCCGAGGTGTAAAGCTCCTCCTTCGTGGCGTCGTTCCTGTAGAACGTGATCTTTTCGTCCTTGGCGAACTGAATCACCGTGTCTCTCGTAATCCCCCTGAGTATCCCCGAACTCGCCGGGGGGGTGCTCAGGATCCCGTCTTTCACCCTGAATATGTTCTCTCCGGGCCCCTCGGCCACCATCCCATTGGAGTTCAGGAGGATCGCTTCGTCGTACCCGGCGGAAAGGGCCTGCATCTTCGCTAGGGCGGAGTTGGCATAGTTGGCGGCGCACTTCGCCTGGACAGGCATGGCCCTCGAGTCGATTCTCACCCAGCTCGAGACTGTCGCCCGGACCCCCTTCTTCGAAGTGTCCCCCAGGTAAGCCCCCCACTCAAAGGAGGCGATGGCTACGGAGATCTTGCTGGTGAGGGGGTTGAGCCCCATCTCACCGTAAGAGGTGAAAGCGATAGGGCGGATGTAACACTCCTTCGCCGGGTTGCTCCTGACGAGCTCGATGCACGCGTCTGTGATCTCCTTTGCCGAGTACCCCAGGTCCATCCTGTATATCTTGGCGCTGTTCAAGAAGCGCTCGACGTGCCCCCCCAGCCTGAAGATCGCCGTTCCGTTGGGGGTTTCGAAGGCTCTGACGCCTTCGAAGATGGCCATCCCATAGTGCAGCCCATGGGTCAGGACGTGTATCTTGGCGTCGTCCCAGGGGACAAGCTTACCGTCCATCCAAATCTTGCTCTGGGGTTTCATCCTGGACTTGGGCCCTTCCGCGATTGTATATAGGGAAAGCGCTCTCCCGGACGGGCGTCGTTTATTACCCGACCTAGACGGAGCGGAGGGATATGCCCGACCCTGTGATAATATCCGCCTGCAGGACCCCCATCGGAAAGTTCGGTAGGAGCCTCGTCGGCGTTCCTGCCACCGAACTCGGCGCGCTCGCGATCGAGGAGGCCATGAAGAGGGCGAAGGTCGCCCCCGAAGAAGTGGATGAGGTCGTGATGGGGAACGTGGTCTCGGCGGGGCTGGGCCAGAATCCGGCCAGACAGGCTGCGATCCACGCCAAGGTCCCTTTCGAAGTCGGGTCGTTCACTGTGAACAAGGTGTGCGGCTCGGGGCTGAAGGCTGTGATGCTCGCCGCGCAGTCCGTGAAGGCAGGGGACTGCGAAGTGGTGGTGGCAGGAGGGATGGAGAACATGAGCAACGCGCCCTACCTAGCAAAGGGGGTCCGCTGGGGGACGAAGTTCGGCGACGCGAGGCTCCTCGACGGTATGATAGCGGACGGGCTCTGGGACGCTTACCACAACTACCACATGGGGGTCACCGGGGAGCTCGTAGCCAAGCGGTTCAAGATCGGCAGGAGGGAGGCGGACGAGTTCGCGCTGTCGAGCCATATGAAAGCAGCGAAGGCGTCGCGGGCAGGAGACTTTGAAGCTGAGATAGCGAAGGTGAAGATAAAGAGAGAGGACGGGGAGGTAGCGGAGTTCTCCAAGGACGAATGCATCCGCGGGGACACGACGATCGAGAAGCTCGCCGGCCTGAAGCCTGTGTTCAAGCCGGGCGGGATTCTCACCGCGGGGAACTCGTCTCAGCTCAGCGACGGCGCCTCAGCCCTCGTCGTCGCGTCGGAAGAAGCTGCGGACAGGCTGGGAGTGAAGCCTCTGGCCAGGATCACAGGGTATGCCACTGGGGGGCTGGAGCCCGCCAGGGTGATGGAGGCGCCTATCCCTACCACCAGGGCGCTGCTCAAGGAGGTCAAGCTCGAAGTGGAGGACATAGACGTCTTCGAGCACAACGAGGCCTATTCGACCGCCTCGATCGCAGTCCGGAGGGCGCTCGGGGTGGACGAATCGCGGTTCAACGTCTGGGGAGGCGCCGTGGCCCTGGGCCATCCAATAGGAGCGAGCGGGGCGAGGGTGCTGACGACTTTGATATACGGCCTGAAGAGGAGGGGAGGGAAGACAGGGCTGGCGACCCTCTGCCTCGGCGGCGGCAACGCGGTCTCTATGGTTGTGAAGGTCTGAGCTCTCGGAGCTTCCTCCGGAGCACCTTTCCTATGAGCGTCTTCGGGAGTTCCTGGACGAACTCCACCTCCTTCGGGACCTTGAACCTGGCCAGCTTCCCCTGACAGAACTCGACCACCTCCTCCTGGGTCATCTTCTTCGACGGGTCCTTCAGCACTACGAACGCCTTGACTGCCTCTCCGCTGAAGGCGTCAGGGACGCCTATGACCCCTGCCTCCTTTATGTCGGGGTGCTCGAAGAGGACGTCTTCTACTTCCCTGGGATAGACCTTGAGGCCCCCGACGTTCACCATGTCCTTCTTCCTGTCCACGATGTAGAAGTACCCGTCTGGGTCCATCTTCGCGATATCTCCGGTCAGGAACCACCCGTCCTTCAAGACCGCCTCCGTCTCGTCCTTCTGGTTCCAATATCCCTTCATCACCTGCGGCCCCCTTACCGCCAGCTCGCCGACCTCCCCTGTGCCGAGCACCTTGTTCCTGTCCGCCAAGTCTACTATCTTCGCGTCAGTCTCCATGAACGGCGGCCCGATAGAACCGTCCTTCACCTCGCCTCCGCTTACCGGGTTGCAGTGGGTCACAGGGCTAGTCTCAGAGAGCCCGTACCCCTCCACCAGGCTCGCGCCGGTCAACTCGATGAACTTCTTCCTGACTGCGGGAGGGAGGGCGGCGCCTCCGGAAAGGCAGGCGCGGACCGACCTCAGGTTGTACTTCCTTGCCTCTGGTTTGCTGTTGATCGCTATGTACATGGCCGGCGCCCCGGAGAAGATGGTCACCTTCTGGCCCTGTATCGTCTTCATGACTTCTTCCACATGGAAGCTGGGGAGGAGGACCAAGGAGGCCCCGGCAGCCATGGGGGCGAGCATGGTGACGGTGAGTCCGTAGATATGGTAGAGCGGGAGTACACAGAGAGAGACGTCTTGCTCGCTAATCGGGAACAGATTCATTCCGTAGACCGCGTTGGACACGAGGTTGTAGTGGGTGAGCATTGCTCCCTTGGAGATCCCTGTCGTCCCCCCCGTGTACTGAAGCACCGCGAGGTCGTTGACGGGGTCGACCTTCGCGTATTCGGCGATTGGCCGGTTGGAGCGGACCAGCTGGACGAAGTCCACGGTATCCGGCCGCTGGACATCCCTCACTCCCGCCAGCCCTGCCAGCCTCCTCTTCAGCGGAGGGAGGTAGTCCCCGACCCCCGTAGCGACGACGCTCCTGATGTTGAGCCTCCCCCTGCACCCTTCCAGGCTCTTGAACAGGTCCATCCCCTTCGCCACGGTCCTGCTCGCGACCATCACTTCTGCTCCGGAGTCCCTGAGCTGGAACTCGAGCTCCCTCTCTTTGTACACCGGGTTGCACATGACTGCGACCGCCCCGACTTTCAGCGCGCCGAAGTAGGCGAACACGAGCTGCGGCATGTTTGGGAGGAAGATGGCGACCCTGTCGCCCCTCTTGACGCCGAGTGACTGCAGGGCCGACGCGAACCGGGAGGAGATGTCGTCCACCTCCGCGTAAGTGAAGTCCCTCCCCTGATAGTGGAGGCATCGGTTCTCGGGGTGGAGCTTCGCGGAGTCCGTCAACAGAGAATAAACTGGCCTGACCTCAGGGCGGGGGGCGGAGTAACGTGCCCCGACCTTTGCGTTCATCCAGGGACGGGCGTGCGTCGCCTGCAACGGCTCCTTTCGACCGTTCTGCTCGACTTAAGCGTATCCCCTATCTCAGTCAGTCCTGTTCGAAGGACGCGTGTCGGTGAGGCTATGGGAGCATATTCGGGGCTGCCGCCCCGACGCGGCAGGCGACCTAGACCGGAAGGCGTCGAACCCGCCTCCGTCATAACGCGAAGGCTCGGAAGCCACAGGGGCGTTTAGAGGGCGTGGCTCAGGGGGCTTACATAGGCCGAGCAGCGCACCACTGGAGGTAAGGGCTTGAAACCGCAGACTTGGCTTTTGATCAAGGTCCTCAACCGTCTCGCCGACCGAGGGATGCAGATGGTAAGCCTTGGAGCACTGGAAGAGATCGCTGCATCATACCCCCTCGGAAGTGCAGATTTGGGGGGAAGACGGTGATTGACGTCGGGTGCGATTGGGGAAACTCCCCCCTTTACTGGCGCATGCACGGGGCTTCGAAGGTCGTTGGTTTCGAAGCCGACCCCAAGAGGATAGCTTGGATGAAAGCGCTCCGCTCGGAGCAGTGGTTCGACTTCAGAGGGCCGTGGAAGGGGGAAACGCCTCCCGGAGATGTCTTCAAAATTGACTGCGAAGGGTGCGAAACGAACCTAGACGCCGAAGCGCTTCGAAAGTACCCGCTCTGGTTCGTAGCAATCCATCCGGCGTCCGTCACGACCAAGCTGGGCCTTCCTGAGACCGTCCGCCTCGCTCCTAGACTGGAGGCGATTGGTGGAGAAAAGGTCTACGAGATTCCTGGCGAGACCATGTACCGCGGAGGCGACCTTGCCAGGTCCCAACTGCCCCATCCCTCCCGTAGCGCCTGAGAGACCAGGACGTAGACCCTCTTCTCGAAGGGCCTGGCTGTCGCGTCCTCGAAGACTGTCTCTTCGCTCAAGGGCGAATATGCATGTCGTGAATGTGACGGCCGTGCGCCTGGACGAGAAGGCGTCATGGCGCGCCGACGTTCAGAGGAACCCGGGTCGCGACGTCCAAGCAACCCCCCAATCTAGCCTTAAGTATGAACACGGCGGGTCCCGAATCTGGGCGAAATGTCTCAGGCGGGAGAGAAGTACCTCGTCCTCTGCGTCGACAGGAGATC
>JAFLZI010000014.1 GCA_029785625.1 Nitrososphaerota archaeon
GTACGTCTCCACCAGACACGAGCAGGTCGCGGTCAGCATGGCCGATGCAGAAGGGAGGGTCACGGGAAGGCCGGGAGTCGCGCTGGTGCACGGTGGGCCGGGTTTCCTGAACTCTCTCGTCGGCCTGGCGAACGCGTGGAAGGACGGTTCCCCCATGCTTCTCGTGGCGGGGGCCGTGAAGCGGAGGATGTCAGGGATGGACTCCTGGCTGGAGATACCACAGACTGACATGGCAAGGAGCTTGGTCAAGGGATCATGGCGGATCGAGAAAGGGATGGGAGCTGGGAAGGCGATTGCTGACGCATTCTCACTGGCTGCCTCGGCCCCGGCAGGGCCGGTCTACCTCGAAGTCCCAGACGACGTCTGGTCTCAGGAGGCAGGAAGGCAGGTAGTCCAGGCCTCCGCAGTTGAAGAGAAGCAGGCCAGGGAAGAAGAGGTGAAGCTCGCCGCCGGAGCCCTGGCCAAGGCCGAGAGACCCCTCTTGGTGGTCGGGGGAGGAATCAACTCCCCACGGGGGTCGGAGGCCCTCGCAGACTTGTTGTCGAAGACGAAGATACCCTCTGTGTCGACCGGGAATGGCAGGGGGGCGGTGCCTGAGGATAGCCCGATGTCGCTTGGGAGGATCGGGTTCGGCGGGGTCAGGGTCGCCGACGCCGCCCTCGCCCAGGCCGACATGGTCCTTTGCCTCGGGTGCGGCCTTTCTGACGTCTCGACGTTCGGCTTCAACACCGCCCCCAGGGGCGAAGTCTACGCGGTGAACATGGACCCTCTCTGGGACAAGAAGCCAATCCCCTACGCCATGCATTCTGATGCGGACGCCTCGGAATTCGCGAAGAGGCTCGCGGCCGTGGTCGAAGCGAGTGCGAAAGACGGCTGGAGGAGCAGGATCGAGGGCGAGAGGGAAGGGTGGCGTGTGATTCTAAGCGAAGCGGAGAGGCGCCACAAGCCAGGATACGCGAACCCTGCCGACTTCCTTTCAGCCCTCGACCGGGCCCTTCCCAGGGATGCGATCCTCGCAGCCGGACAGGGGCTCCACCAAGTGTACGCGTACGCGTGCCTCAAGGTCAGGTCTAGCCGCAGCTTCCTAGCGGCCACCAATATGGGCTCGATGGGGTTCGTCTTCCCAGCCGTCCTCGGGGCCAAGATGGCGCTCCCGGAGAGGGAGGTCGTGGGAATCATGGGGGACGGGGAGTTCATGATGACTCTGCATGACATGGAGACGGCGGTAAGGGAGAGGATAGGAGCGAAGGTGGTCGTGGTGAACGACAACTCATACAGGGTGCTCATGATGAGGCAGAAGATCCAGAAGATGGGGAGAGTGTACGGGACCACCCATGCCAACCCAGACTTCGCGAAAGTCGCCGATGCCTTCGGCGCCAAGGGAATGGTGGTCGACTCCGACGACAGGACCAGAGACGCGGTAGATTTCATCATGGAGAAATCGGACGTTCCCCTAGTCCTAGAGCTCAGGGTTGACCCGGAGGACCTCCCTCCGGTCAACATCCAGGGCTCGCTCATGTTCTGAGGGCCTGCTTTAAACGCCGCTCATGCGGGCGCCGGGCCATGGACTTCGCGGCAGAAGCAAAACGCATCGAACCGGAGATAATCGCGAACAGGAGGAAGCTCCACCAGCATCCGGAGCTCGCCTACCAAGAGGAATGGACTTCGGAGTATGTGGCGCGGACCCTCGAGGCCATGGGAATGGAGGTCAAGAGGATGACCGGGGGGACGGGGGTGCTGGGCACCTTGAAGGGAGCCAAGAAGGGGAAGGTGGTCGCACTAAGGGCGGACATGGATGCGCTCCCCGTCACGGAGGCGGCCGACGTGGAGTTCAAGTCGAAGATGGACGGGGTGATGCACGCGTGCGGGCATGACGCCCATATGGCGATGCTCCTGGGGGCGGCGAAGCTCCTGTCAGGTCAAAAAAGAGAGCTGTGTGGGACCGTGAAGTTTCTCTTCCAGCCTGCGGAGGAGCACGGAGGGAGGGGCGGGGCGCTGCCGATGATCGAAGCCGGAGTGATGAAGGACCCCAAGGTGGACTACGTCTTTGGGCTACACATCGACTGTGCCAGGAGGTCGGCGGTGTTCGGGGTGGGGGAGGGCCCGATAATGGCCGCGCCGGACTCGTTCGTGGTGAAGATTGCGGGCAAGGGAGGGCACGGATCAGCCCCACACGAGACGGTAGACCCGATCTACCTGGCGGCCCACGTGATCCTCGCGCTGCAGGGAGTGTCGTCGAGGATGATCAACCCGGTCAGGCCGTTCGTGATCACGGTCGGGTCCATCCATTCTGGGACGAAGGAGAACATAATACCAGACACGGCCGAGTTGCATGGAACCATCAGGACGCTTGACGAGCAGACGAGGAGCCTTGCGAAGCGGAAGGTGGCAAGCGTGGCGAAGGAAGTCTGCAGGGCGTTCGGAGGGTCCGCAGAAGTGACCTTCGAAAGGGATGCCTATCCCGTGACTGTCAACGACCCGAGGACGACCGCCAAGGCGAGGGCCGTCCTCGCCAAGGTCCGCGGGGCCAGGGTGAAGAAGGCAGAGCCGATACTCGGCGGGGAGGACTTCTCCAGGTTCCTGCAGAAAGCGCCGGGGACCTTCTACTTTTTGGGGAGCTTCAACCCCACGAAGGGTTGCGTCTATCCGAACCACAGCTCAAAGTTCAAGGTGGACGAAGATGTGCTCAAGATCGGAGCGGCTTCGCTGGCTTCTCTGGCGTTTGAATTCGGAAGGCCAGGCGGCAGAGCCTAGGGGAGAGAATTGTTCGCCACCAGGGTCTCAGAGCGAGTCTACCTCCTGGACACATATGCGCTCGGAGTGCCCGGGACGGTCGGCGCCTACCTCGTGAAGGGACCAAGGCCAGCGCTGGTGGACTGCGGATACGCCTCTTCCTATGAAAGCGTGCTGCGCGGGCTGGCGGAGACGGGGGTCATGCCTTCAGACGTGAGATACGTGATCCCGACCCACGTCCATCTCGATCACGCCGGGGCCGCAGGGAAGCTGCTCGGGGAGATGCCCAATGCGGAGGTGCTCGCGCAGGAGAAGGCGGTTCCCCATCTCGTCGACCCGACCCGCCTGGTGGAAAGCTCCACCAGAGTCTTCGGCAAAGAGATGATGGAACTGTATGGTGTTCCCAAACCCATACCGGCCTCCAGGATCATGGCCGTCGGAGAAGAGGCGTCCCTGGACCTGGGAGACGGGCTCACAGCGACCATGATGCACGCCCCAGGACATGCTCCCCATCAGATTTCAGTGAGCCTCGACGGGACCAGGGCCCTCCTTACTGCAGACTCGGTGGGGATCGTCTATCCCGGACTGAAGGCATTGATCCCCACCACGCCCCCTCCGAGCTTCCACCCCTCGGAACTGGTAGCCACTATCGCTAAACTGAAGCAGACGTCCCCCGTCGAGCTCCTCGTCCCCCACTTCGGGACGCGGAGAGACGTCGACTGGGTGTTCGACAGGACCGCAGAGCTGGTGGAAAGCTGGGTAGGCAGGGTAAAGGAGATGTGGAAGCAGAAGATGACGCTGGACGAGGCCGCCGAGGAGATGGAGCGCACTGTGATGGCGGACGCGGGTGTGGAGGGGCTCCCCATCTACGCGAGGATATCCGTCAGGACCTCCACCATGGGCATAATGCACTACTTGGAAAAGAACGCTTGAATATCTCGGCGGGTCACTGCCGGCCATGCCCCTAGTCTACGCCTGTATAGCACCCCACGGGACCGAAGTCGTCCCCGCCCTGGCGGGGAAGAAGTCCATGCGCTTCAGCCAGACGAGAGCGGGGATGCAGAAGCTGGCGGAGGAGATCAAGGAGGCGCGCCCTGACACGGTGGTGGTGGCCACCCCCCACAATCTCAGGCTCCACAGGCATATCGGCGTAGTGACTGCAGAGAACTCGTCAGGCGTCCTGCGGGAGGCGGGCGGAGAGATCAGGCTCAGAGCCAAGTGCGACGTGGAGTTCGCGAAAAGGCTGGTCTTGGCGGCCGAAGGGCGGAGACTCCCGGTCGTGGGCGCCACCTATGGGGTGAACGAGGGGCCACTCTCGGACATGGCCATGGATTGGGGGACCCTGGTCCCGCTCTGGTTCCTCGTCAGGGGGACCCGCCTCGGGAGCAGAATAGTGATCGTCACGCCGTCAAGGGGGATACCTCTCTCCCAGAACTTCGAGTTCGGGAAGGTCATAGCACAGGTCGCAGAAGGACAGACGAAGCGCGTTGCCCTCGTCGCCAGCTCGGACCAGGCCCACGCCCACAAGAAGGGAGGGCCTTACGGCTACAGCCCTGCTGCAGCGGAGTATGACAACTTGGTGGTAGACGCGGTGAAGGAGAACAAGCTCGAGTCCGTCTTAGAGGTCAGGGCCAGCCTCGTCGACAAGGCCAAGCCCGACAGCCTGTGGCAGATGGCCATGCTCGCGGGGGCGCTTTCCGTGGTCCCCATGTGGGGGAGACTTCACTCATACCAGGTCGCAACCTACTTCGGGATGGTCTGCGCCAGCTACTTCAGGAGGTCGAAGACCTCGCCGAGCGCGGCAATCTTGGGGCAGTCGGTCGCCCCATAGTTCCCTTCCCTGTCTATCAGCAACCCCTCGAGTCCGGCGTTCCTGGCTCCCGCCACGTCGGCCTCATAGAGATCTCCGACGTGGAGCGCCTCCGAAGGCCTGGCCGCAACCTTTCGCAATGCAATCCTGAATATCTCCGGATTCGGCTTCGACACCCCCACCACCCCGGAGACGACTATCACCGAGATGTAACGCGAGAGCCCCAGCGACTCGATGGTCTTCAAAGTGCCTGACGGGGCGTTGGAGACAAGTGCCAGCTTGTATCCTTCCTCCTTCAGCCGGCGCAGCGTAGGCTCTGCGTCGGGATACAGCTCGAGAGGCACAGAACGCTGAGTCTCGTCCCACATGCTCCCCATCAGCGATGCGGCGTGGGCACTCTCTTCCTCCGGGCGCCCGGGAAAGAGGTGGTCGAAGACCATGGAGTCCAGGACGCGATACGACTCTTCCACCTGGCCACGAGTGGAGTCCCTGCTGCCATAAGCGGAGAGCCACCCAGGCTCGACCCTGAAGTAGGCTGCACGGACCTGTTCTGGGGTCGCTGGGTAGCCGCAGCCTGAGAGGATGGAGCTGATTATCACGTCCCTCCTCATCACCATGAGGGTCCCGCCGAGGTCGAAGAAGACAGCCGTCTTTGGCAAGGCGCTCTCCTGCTCCCGCGGCTAGATATGCAGAGCGGAAGAACTCGACCTCGGAATACGGGGTCGGAGCGCACCGGACGAGACAGTCACAGGGACTACAGGATTGGACCCGGACCTAGGAGCCGGTTCCTCCTTTCGGTTCGGTCTGGGCGTCATACCCCTACCGGGAGGACTCGAGGGCGGCAACTATCCTTTCGTGGCTCTGCTGGGGCCCCTCCAAGCCGGTGTTCAGTATGATGCATGGGACCTTCCACTTCTCGAACATCATCCCGAAGAATGCGGCCTGTCTGTCGTCATCCCTCTCCAGCAGGTATGGGTTGTACCAGGGCTCAAACGACGTCGTCCCCCATTTCTCCTTTGGCCCCGCCCCGGGCAGCACCATGTACTCTCCCTTCCTCAGGACGCCTATCGCCTCTCGGGGCGAAAGCCTGGCTTCAGCCGGGCTGTGACCGTCCCTCCTCAAAAGCACGACGAGGTTGACCGGCACCTCGTTCACCACTTTGCTCGCGCCCAGTATGTCCTCCCTCCTGACGAGCGCCCTCGAATTGCCGAAGGCGTAGTAGCAGCGCCCCATCCCCTCGTTGAAGACGCACCTTCGGTGCGTGACGGAGCATTGCTCAGCCCCCTCCGGGTACTCGCAGTCCTCCTTCCTCGTCGTGACGTTTTCATTGATGGACCTGTCGAAGACTCCCCTCAGCCAGACCTGCTCCCTCTGGGATTCCGTTCTCATGTACAACGACCTCTCCGGCTGCCTCGCCACCAGGTCATCACTCGGGTGATCCGGTGCAGGGTCGGGGAATCGGATGTAAGCCCAGTCGTCACCGCATATCTTTCCTTCGCCGTTCATGAAGATGAGGAAGGCCTGGGTCGTCTTGCCCGTCCCCGTGGGTGCGATGATGACGACCCCTCGCCCCCTGTGAAGGGCGGTCGCCCCGTGAATGGAGAGCGTGTTGGACTCTCTTTCGAGGATGGCGGCCACCATCCCCAATGCCCAGGACTTGCATTGTCCATAGTACTCGGTGTTCACGAAAAGAGCGGAGCGGAGCTCCGGCGAGTAGTACGCCGAGGGCTCCATCCCCTCGACGTTGACAGCAGAATAGATCCTGGCCTGAACTTTGCCATCGGCCGCCGACCAGTTGTTCTGCCAGAACTCCGCCTGGTGAGCGCTGTTGGTGACGAGCTCGATCACCACGCCGTTCAGATTAGCCTTCAGGGACCTAGCACCGGCGAGGGAGCCCTCAGCCTTGCCCAGCAGCCTGCGAAAGTCCGAGGCGGGGGTGTTCTTGTCCCCTTTCACCCTCGCTCGGGACTGCGTGTCATAGTTCTTGAACTCCGTGGCCCTCATGAGCAAAAACCGACCGGGCTTCGAGCCCTTAAAACCGTTGACGGACTGCCATCACACTTCTCTGAACGTCGAAGGCATCTCGCCGGGAGGCGCCGCAAGGGCTGGTCCGCCACGGCCAGGGGGCGTTGCGGTCCTCCCGATAGCCCGTAGGTTGCCGCCTTCTCCACGTCCAGCCCTCCCTTCTTGCATATCGAACGCGCCAGTCCAAACAACGACCGCCCGCCCCCCACCTCCCACTCCTATGAGGGCGCCGGTGACGTACCTCGAGGGAAGCACGGCTTCGCCGGAAGCGTGTGACGCGTTCCTCGCGGCCATCTTCGCCAGGTGCCTGTAGGTCGCGTAGTAGACGGGCTTCGGCGACGTGTCCAGTTTGACCGGGTGAGGGTCCCTGTTCGTCAGGGCCTGAGCCGGACGTTCTGCAACGGGGTGACTAAAAGCCCTACAGCGACCCGTGCGGGGCCTGAGGTCGAGCCCCGCCTGGTTTCCCGCTCCTCCCGGTGACCACGACCGTTGCCATGGCATCAGCTCGGCCATGTGGCTTCAGAGCGGGGCGGCATGGGACCCGACCTCCGGTACCTATACCTCTCGAAGAACAGCTCCACTCCGTGCTGGTTGAGTTTGAAGACGACGTCCATCCGAGCGGCGCCTTCGAGTGTGAAGAACCGCGCCTCGTCCTCCTCCTCGCCGTTGGGGACGAGTATGATGTTGTTGCCTATGTCCTCCCCGGAAAGCATGAGAAAGCTATTCACCCTCTTCACTTCGGCGACGAGGGTGCCCTTGTAGGTCATATACTGGCCCTCCAACTTCTTGAGTAGCCTTTCCAGCTTGACCGCCCGCAGCTCGCCTGGGTCGACCCCCAATAAGAGGGACACTGCGGACATCCCAAGAAGCCCCATGCTGTAGCCGGTGCCGTTCGAGAGCAGCACGACTCCTGAGCCGGCATCTCGGACATATTCGATGTCGGAGGTGTAGACGTCCACCGAGCCCCCGTGGCGGACGACCTTGTGCCCGTGGAAGTCGGGGATTATCAGGAGCCCATAACCGTAAGAGTCTCCCCCGTAGTTCTCAATGGGCCACTTCGCGTAAGGCGTTTCCATCTTTGAGAGGATGTCCATGGAAATCACCCTCTTCCCTTTGAACTCTCCGCCATTTATTAGCATGGACACATAGTTCGAAAGGTCGGCGGCGCAGCTCATGATGCCTCCTGCCGCGTCGCTCCCGTAGGGGACCGGGGTGGGCGTCAGCTTCGCGCCCCTTATGGCGTAAGGGGTGGCGACGTCGATGTCTGCCGAGATGTCAGGCTTGTCTAGGAAGGTCCTCTTCATTTCCAGCGGCGTCAGGACCTCAGACCGGAGATAGTCGAACCAGTGGCGGCCGCTCGCCCTCGAGACTGCCTCGCCCAGGAGGACGAACCCCTCGTTGAGGTAGTGCACCTTCGCCCCCGGCCTGGACACGGCCCAGTCGTCGACGCCATCCAAGAAGGACCCCATGTCATCGAAGCTGGCTATGGGGAGCCAGTGGTGGTACTCCCTGAACGCGCTGAATAGGATGACCTCGAGAGAGCCCAACCCCGGGATCCCGCTCGTGTGAGAGAGCAGATGGTGGACTTCGACCCCTTCGAAGGCCTTTTGCTTGAGAGGGACGAATTTGGTTACCGGGTCGTGGAAGTCCATCCTGCCTGACTCGACGAGCTTGCCGACGGCAAGGGCGACGAAGGACTTCGTGACGGATCCTATGCCGTAGAGTGTCTGCGGGGTCGCCGGGATGGCGCCCGCGGCGTCCTTCCATCCGAACCCCCTCGCATGCACCACTTCCCTGTCCTCGATGACTGCCGCAGACACGCTGGGAAGTTTGGTCTCGCTCATCTTCG
>JAFLZI010000015.1 GCA_029785625.1 Nitrososphaerota archaeon
AAGCTGTCGATGCAGTTGGGCTCCGCGAGGATGAGCGTCCCAGACTGTGAATAACTGGACCCTGAACTCGATGCCGCCGGTGTTCCCGATGGGCTCCACTATGAGCGAAGAGACCGTCGCCGGGTCCTCCTGCTTTATCACGCTCTCGACTATGCTGGCGCACAGCACGCCGCACTCGGGATACTTCAGCCCGTAGGGGCACCTGTAGCAGGTGGGCGGGAAGACGTGGACGTACCCCCCAGGGAGGGGCTCGAAGGTCGACCTCCTCTTCGTCACCCCGGACGCCGCCAGCGCGCCCAGCGTCGCGCCGTGGTACCCCTCGTACCTGGAGACCACCTTGTACTTCTGCGGGTGGCCCGTCTGCCTGTGGTACTGACGCGCGAGCTTCATCGCCGATTCTGTCGCCTCGGAGCCGCCGCTGAGGAGCTTGAACGTGTGCAGGTCCCCGGGGGTCACCTTGGCCAGGAGGGCTGCCAGCTCTATGGCGCGCATGTTGGTGGCGTGGAGGGGGGGCGCGAACGCCAGCTCGTCGAGCTGCTGCTTCATCGCGTCGATCACCCTCCTGTTCCCGTGGCCCACGTTGACCACGAAGACACCAGAGAGCCCGTCGAGGTATCTCTTGCCGTGGACGTCTTCGTACCAGACCCCCTGCGCGCTCTTCATCACGAGCGGGTCCTTCGCGAAGTCTTTCATCTGCATGAAATCGAGGAAGAGGTGCTCCGCCGCCCCTCCGTCCGAGTCGCGAATGGCCAAAGTCCGTCTCTCCTTGAGTTCGCGGCGTCTCAGGTATAAGTTTGCACCGGACGCGGGAGGGTCCTCTGCGGTAGCGACGGATTTGAAAATCCTTATAATCGGAAGGTGTTGATTTCATTCCCTACCCTATCATGGTGACCAGGAAGGCTGCCTACGCGCTTCTCTTCGGTGTTCTCCTCGCCGTGATGTCGGGGCTCGCCCCGGCTGTGGTACCTGCGGCATCGAGTTCAGGGTCCAGTTATTCACAGTCTGGGACGCTCATCCTCGCGGAGCCCAACTGCATCGACAGCTTTACGCAGTTCCTGACCGCCTGCAACCCTCCTTGGTACTACCTGCAGGACATGTTCCCTGACAATGGGGTGCCTACAGCTTTGGGGCTGGTGCACGTCGCGGTCCAGTCGTACTGGACGAGCACGAACGGGACCATTTGGTACTTCCGGGTGACCCCCGGGATGACCTGGTCAGACGGGGTCCAGGCCAACGCGACAGACCTCTCCTGGTCTATCCAGCAGATGTACTCCAGTTTTTCGTGGGGTGCGGGGAGCCTTGTCCCATACGCGTCTCTGTTGCGGGGGACTCCACAGCAGGCTGTTGTCCCGGTGAACTCCAGTGTCGTGGAGGTCAAGCTTACGCGACCGTTCAGCTTACTCGGCTCGATCATCGGGTCCGAGAACACACCGAACTTTACACCGTACCACATATGGAAGAATTGGATTAACGCTACGACGGCTCCCGGCAACCTCTTTGGCACCTTAGTCGGCGTGGGGCCTTACTACGTCTCGAATTACCATCAGGGCGACCAGCAGCTAGTCATGCTCCCCAACCCATACCCGACCCCTTGGGGGAGCCCGGCCAACGGCGGGCACCCATACTTCAAACAGATTGTCACTGAGCTCGTCCCCTCCAGCGCGAGCCTCGCGGACCTGCTCCTGTCAGGGCAGATTGACGCGGCCCCAGTGGCCCCGTCGGACGTGGCAGGCCTGTTGAGCAATCAGAACATCAAGATTGCGACTGCTTCTGGGACGGGGCTCTGGTACATCGAGTTCCCGGCGACCCACTACCCGTACAACATGACGGCGTTCAGGCACGCGCTTGCGTACGCCATCAACACCCAGACACTGGTCAAGAGCGCGCTTGCAGGATACGGCACGACAGCCAACGCGGCGTTCATTCCTTCCACCTCCCCGGAGTTCAACTCTAGCGTACCCACCTACTCGTACAACATGTCGACCGCCCAGCAACTACTTACGAGCATCGGCTTCAAGATGGGGTCGGGCGGGTTCTACACCCTTCCTAACGGGACTGCGTTCCAGCCTCCTATCTATGTCCCCGCCGAGCAGACTCCGATCGTGCTCGCCGGCACCCTCGTGGTCCAGGAACTGCAGCAAGCGGGCATCGACGCGCAACTGAGACCGATCGCGGGGGCGACCATGGCTTCGGTATGGTACAAAGGGGTGAACATGTACTTCGAGAACCAGAACTTCGGGTACCCGAACAGCGAGCTCCTGACAGACGGGAGCTTCTACTCGTACTTCCTCGCTTCAGGGCCCGAGCCTGGGCAGCAGCCGTTCGCCAGCGCGAGCACCGGCAGCGAATACAACAGCACGGTGGCGGCACTCGAGGCCTCCACTAACCCACAGCAGACTACGACCTATGAGAAAAACATACAGGGCCTGCTCGCGAGCTACCTTCCCTCGATACCTCTCTTCTACCCCGACTTCATCTGGGCGTACAACTCCCAGAAAGTGGCGGGGTGGCCGCAGTCGCCCGGATCGTTCGAGCTTCCTGGTTTGGTCTGGAACCTTACAGCCCTGGCTACGATAAGGCCAGCCAACCTGAGCACCGCGGCCACAACCACCGTGGCGAGCTCTACCCCAACCTCGAGCTCGACGGACTCGTACCTTGTGGCCGGCGCGGCGGCGGTGGTCGTGGTAGCGGTGGTGGCCGCGGTAGCGGCGACGGTCCTGCGTAAGAAACCTAAAACCTGATGCGACCGTGAACAGAGGCTACGTCCTCAGACGGGGGTTCTATGCCTTCATCACCTTCCTCATCGTGCTCGTCCTCAATTTTGCCATACCAAGGGTGATGCCTGGGAGCCCGGTCCAGTACTTCGCCAACCCGAGGATCCTTCCTTCGCTCGAAGCCAAGCTCCTCACGGAGAGGTTCGGGCTCGACAAGCCGATATGGACCCAGTTCCTGCTCTATCTCGTCGGGGTGTTCCACTGGCCCCCTGATCTGGGGGTCTCCTACACGTTCTACCCTGCTCCCGTATGGACGGTCATAATGACGTACCTCCCCTGGACGCTCCTGCTCGTGGGGACGGCCACGGTGGCGACGGCTGTCATAGGGATAGTGATTGGCATCCTGATTGGCTCGAAGCAGGGCTCTAAGACAGACACGGTGGTGACTTCCGCCTCGCTTTTCCTCTGGACGATGCCCTTCTTCTGGCTCGGGACGATACTCTTGTGGCTCTTCAGCATCTATTTCCATGTCTTCCCTGCTGGCGGAGCCGCGTCGCCGTTTCTCTCCAAGATGCCGCTCTTGGACCAGATAGGCAACATAGCTGAGCACGCCTTCCTCCCGGGGCTCACCCTGACACTCGCGGCGTTCGCAGGGTACAGCCTGATGATGCGCAACACATTGGTTGAGGAGTTGACGCAGGATTACGTGACCGTGGCCGTCGCAAAGGGCCTGTCCCACAGGGCCGTTCTCTTCAAGCACGCCGCGCGGAACGCCATGCTCCCCATGATAACACTCATCGGGCTCAACCTCGGTTACGTCGTGAGCGGGGCCCTCTTGGTCGAGGTTGTATTCTCCTACCCGGGGGTAGGGTACCTGACATACCAGGCGGTCCTCGCGCATGACTATCCCCTCCTGCAGGGGCTCTTCTTCGTCCTCTCGATGGCTGTGATCATAGCCAACTTCTTCGCCGACATCATCTACTCCTTGGTCGACCCGAGGGTGAAGTAAGGGACGGACACAGCCACTGCTACCTCGGCGCTCCGGCGTGGGTTGACTGAGAACAAGCGGGTGACCTCGGGGGTGCTCATAATCGGCATATTCGTGTTCATGGCAGTCTTCGCGCCGTGGCTCACGCCGTACAAGCCCCAGGTGGTCTCGGGCTCGCCCTACTCGCCTCCCAGCTTCCAGCACTGGATGGGGACCGACGACCTCGGCTACGACGTGATGAGCCAGGTAATTTACGGCGCCCGGATAAGCCTGACTGTCGGGTTCACTGTCGCCCTCGCTGCGACTTCGATTGGCTCCCTCATAGGCCTCCTCTCGGGGTTCTACAGGGGGGTGGTCGACGAAGCGCTGATGAGGTTCACAGACGTAATACTTGTGCTTCCTTCGCTCCCGCTGGCGATTATACTGGCTGCTTACCTCGGGCCGAGTGTGATCACAATCATCGAGGTCCTGACCCTCACGAGCTGGCCGCTGGTGGCGAGAGTGATCAGGTCCCAGACCCTATCGCTGCGGGAGAGGCCCTTCGTTGACGCAGCGAGGGTCGCGGGGGCGAGCGACGCTCGGATAATGTTCAAAGTGATAATCCCCAACCTCCTGAGTCTCATCGCCGCGAACGCAGTCCTGGCCATAACTGGGGCTGTGGTTGGCGAAGCGGGGCTCGACTTCATCGGGATGGGCAACCCCAGTGTCGTGAGCTGGGGGACCATGCTCTACTGGTCGCAGAACCTCGGGGCGGTCCTAAGAGGGGCGTGGTGGTGGATACTCGCCCCGGGGCTCTGCATAGCCTTCGTCGGACTGGGCGCCGTCCTGATCAGCATTGGGGTGGAGAACATATTCAACCCCCGGCTCCGAGGGCGGTAACCCGGGATGCCCCTGCTAGAGCTGAAGAACCTCTCCGTGGCCTACAGGCTCCAGAAAGGGTATCTGATGGCGGTCGACCAGGTCTCGATGGAGGTCAACGAGGGCGAGGTCCTCGGGATAGCGGGGGAGTCAGGGTGCGGGAAGTCGACGGTAGCGCTGTCAGTCCTGAGGATACTCCCGAAGTCGGCCAGGGTGACCGGTGCTGTAGCCTTCGGAGGGGAGGACGTGTTGACCATGGGTGACGAGCGGGTCCGGGCGTACAGGTGGAAGCACGTGGCCCTCGTCCCCCAGGGGTCCATGAACGCGTTCGACCCGGTGATATCGGTGGGTGCCCAGATAGTCGAGGCGATCAGGCTCCACGAAAGCGCGGGGAAGGAGGAGGCGTGGAGGAGAGCGAGGGAGCTCTTCGGCCTGGTCGGCATACCGAAGGAAAGGGTGACGAACTACCCGCACGAGCTCAGCGGCGGGATGAAGCAGCGCGCCGCGATAGCAATGGCCCTCTCGCTTAGTCCCAAACTCGTCATACTCGACGAGCCCACCACCGCCCTGGACGTGGTGGTCCAGAAGCAGATTCTCTCGCTCCTGGCCAGGCTGCAGCGCGAGCTTGGCGTTTCATTCATGTTCATCACGCACGACCTCTCGGTCCTGGCCGAAGTGGCGACGAGGGTGGCAGTGATGTACGCCGGCAAGCTCGTGGAGGTCGGCCCCGCCGATGTGATGTTCCGCTCCCCCTCGCACCCCTACACTCAGGCGCTGATGCGCGCGATACCAAACGTGCACGGCGACATAAGTCAGGTGAAGTCCATACTGGGGACCCCGCCAGACCTGACCTCCTTGCCGAAGGGGTGCAGGTTCAGCCCGCGTTGCCCTCACAGCTTCGGCCGGTGCACTGTTGAAGAGCCGAGGCTATTGCCATCGACAACCGGGTCCATGGCTGCATGCCACCTTGTCGGAGGGTGAAATGGAGCAGGGTGGCGGCGGCCGGCCGCTGGTCGAGGTCAGGAACCTGTCTGTCGGGTTCTCCGCCTCGATGGGGTTCTTCAAGAAGAGGACCGTGTCTGCCATCGATGATCTCTCTCTCGCAGCGTGGGAGGGGGAGTCGCTCGGAGTGGTGGGGGAGAGTGGAAGCGGGAAGACTACGCTCGCCCGCGTCCTCGTGAAGCTCCTCAGACCGCACTCCGGAGAAGTCCTCTTCAAGGGGGAGGACGTGCTCACGCAGACGAGGAAGGAAGAGAGGGTGTACAGGCGGAAGGTGCAGATGGTCTTCCAGGACCCGTACGAGTCGCTCAACCCCCGGTCGACGGTGTGGGATGCGGTCGAGGAGCCTCTCCTGATACACCACGTCGCAGGCGACAGACACTCCAGGGGGGAAATGGTTGAAAGGCTGGTCGCCATGGTTGGGTTGGACCCAGGGGCCGTGAAACACAAGTACCCCCACCAGCTGAGCGGAGGGGAGAGGCAGCGGGTGTCGATCGCCCGCGCCCTGGCGGTCAGCCCGGACCTACTCATCGCCGACGAACCCGTCTCCATGCTCGACGTCTCCATGCGCATCGGAATCCTCGACCTGATGCTCGAGCTCAAGCGCAAGCTAGGGCTGACGCTCATCTTCATCACGCACGACCTTGGTGTGGCGCGGTACTTCTGCGACCGAATAGCGGTCATGTACCAGGGGAAGCTGATGGAGGTGGCGCGGACAGAGGAGCTCCTCGAGCGCCCTCTACATCCATACACCAAGCTCCTCCTCGATTCCGTCCCCGTGCCAGGGGGCGCCGGACCGGCGCCCCCCGAGGCGGTGGATGCGGACCCCAGGCCTGCGCCTGCTGGGTGCAAGTTCAGCCCGCGTTGCCCCTATGCCAGGGACAGGTGTCGAGGGTCCGCTCCGGACCTGACCGAGGTCAGCAGGAGCAGATACGCGGCGTGCTACTACCCGCTCACTTCCTGACCTCCCGGCGGGGCGAAAAAGGTGATTAACGGCTGTCGGTCAGCCCCGGTGATGTCGCGTTGTCCAAGGTCAAGGTGAGCGTGATTGGCGCCGGGAGTGCCAACTTCTCCCTCGAGCTTGTGAAGGACATCTGCCTGATGCCTTCGCTTGCGGGGAGCACCGTCAGTTTCATGGATATCGACCAGAGGAGGCTGGACGCGGTCCACACCCTGGCGTCTAGGTATGCCAGGGAGATGAAGATGGACCTCAAGCTCGAGAAGACGACGACCAGGAGGAGTTCCCTGAAGGACGCGGATTTCGTTGTGAACCTCGCGCTCGTCGTCGGACACAAGGGATACACGAAAGTCTGGGACATGGCGCGGAAGCGAGACTACAGGTTCGGAGGGAGTTACCACATCATGCACGACGAGGGCTTCTGGGTCAACTTCTACCAGCTCAGGCTCTTCGAGTCGATCGTCGAGGACGTGCTCGAGGTCTGTCCCAATGCCTGGTACATACAGTTGGCCAATCCCGTCCTCGCAGCGACGACGTACCTCTGCAGGAAGTACCCCAAGCTGAAGTACGTCGGGCTCTGCGAGGGGCCCCGCGCCATCTACGACATGGCTAGCATTTTCGGCCTCGACCCGGACAGGATAAGCTTCGAAATACCGGGGGTGAACCACACGGTCTGGCTGACGCGCTTCTTCCACGAAGGGAAGGACGCCTACCCGGTGCTCGACTCCTGGGCGAAGAAGAACTCCCGCGCCTATTGGAAGACGCACACCCCGAGCAACATCCTCGGCCCTGTAGCGTTCGACCTCTACGAGAAGTTCGGGGTGTTCCCAATCGGGGATACATGCACTCCCGGGGGCGGGACCTGGCCGTGGTGGTACCACACGGATGAGAAGCTGGAGCGGAAGTGGGGGGAAGACCCAGAGTGGTGGTGGAGGGACTACCTAGGGGACCTCGAGCGCCGGGGCCCGGCGCTCGACAAGCTACTGGACGGGAAGACCTCGCTTACGGAGGCTATTCCACCCAAGAAGTCCAGGCAGTTCACCGTACCGCTCATCGAGTCCATAGCGTGCGACGTGCCCCGGGTCCTCCCGGTGAACGTCCTGAACACCGGCGGCCTCCTGCCTGGCGTCCCCAGCGATTTCGAGGTCGAGGTCTCGGGGCTCGTTACTGCCAACGGGGTCCAGGGGCAGAGGTCGTCAGGCCTCCCCTCCAACCTCGTCGGATACATACTCAGGGACAGGGTCGCACCCGTGGAGACAGAGCTCGAGGCGTACCAAAAGGGGGACAGGGACAAGCTGCTGGAGCTCCTTATGATGGACCCGTGGACGAAGTCGGAGGGACAGGCCAGCGGGCTGATGAAGGACGTGTTCGCGGACAGGTCCTTCTCTGAGATGGCGAAGCATTACACCTGAGCGGGCGTCAGGAGAGCCCGAGGGGGGAGCTCGAAAGCTTCTCCGGGCCCCCTTCCCTCACGACGTAGATGTCCTCGATCCTCATCCCTCCGGGCTTCGGGGAGTAGACCCCAGGCTCGAGCACGACTACGGCGCCCTCCTGCAGCTCCCTCTCCTCCCCAGGGATGAACCACGGCGGTTCCTGGTCGTCGAGGCCGACCCCGTGGCCCGCGTGGTGGGGGAGCACCCCGAACCCCCCCTTCTCGAGGGCTGCAGACACCGCCTCGTACACGTCCCTCCCCTTCGTCCCGGGGAGCAGGAGCCTCTCCCCCGCCTCCTTCGCCCTAGCCAGCGCCTGGAGGGCGCCCTCCTGCTCAGGGGAAGGCGGAGCGCCGACCACGAACGTCCTGCAGAG
>JAFLZI010000016.1 GCA_029785625.1 Nitrososphaerota archaeon
CTCGGCTTCTCTCCACCGCGAAAGCACCTGGCCCTCTTCGACAAATCGAGTCCGCCCGAGCAGGGCGTCCAGGACCGACTCGATTTCACTCCTTGAGAGGCCCGATTTCTCCTCCACTTCGTCCAGATGTTCCCTGGTTTCATCGATGAGATGGGCTGGGACGAGGAACTCATGGTTCGAGCCCATGATGATCCCTCTGACGGTCGAGTTCTTGATCAGGGCCTTGAGGAACACGTTCGTGTCGAGCACGAACTTCAATCGCTTCTTCGTTCCATTTTCTTCCTGTATCGGGATGCCAGAGCCGCGTTCACCCTGCGCCCCACTTCCAGGGCGTCCTTCTCAGTCAGTCTGCTCCTCCTTGTCACTTCGTCCATGAGTTCAAGCTTGCTCGCATACTCCCACATGGCCTGCCTGGCTACTTCGCTCCATTTTATCTCGGGATGACTTCGCATGATCCTTCGGAGTTCTTCCGGAACTGCCAGGGTCACGTTTGCCATGCTCCTTCTCCCGTATTTGCGTTATGTGTATTCACATATTATTAAACAAGCTGGCTTCGAGCCCAACTCTCCTGTGCTACTCATGCCCAACGCAGGCCGAGGCGTTCGCGCACAGGTGCAAGGACCACCTCTACGGGACAAAGGGTGCCGCGGGTCGGACACTCCCCTTCCCCTTCGGGTCGGACTTGGCCCGACGTGCACTGGCGCAGATCTTGGCACGAACGCCAAGAGTGGTAAATTTCTGGCGTTCGCCGTCAGGGTCGAGCATTCGGGACCTGCCAAACCTTCCCTGCAAGACACATCGAGATAATCCTGGAGCAATTGCGGGTGGGAGCGCAATGAGCCCTAGGCGCGGCTCGCCGGCACGAATATGACCTCGTCCTTCAGATCTCTGAAGTGCCTATCCCCAGTCACCACCCGGGCGCCGCATTCCCTCGCCGTGGCGAGCACAATCGAATCAGCCAACCCCCAGTCCTTCACCAACAGTCTTCTCTCGACGTCGAGCTCGCCCGCCTTGGTGGCCAGGTCTCCGTTAAGCGCCGTCACATCGGATGATGACGCCACAAACGTCAGCTTTTGCAGCCTTCCCTCCTCGGTCTCTCGGCTGTGGCGAATCTCTTTCAGAAGCTTTCTGCTCAGCTCTGCGACAACGATCGTTGGCGTCGCGCAGTTCTGACCTTCGACGAAACTTCTCACCTTCCCCCCGGCGTCGCTACCGGCGAAGTACTCGACCCAGGCGTAGGTGTCTATCACGAAGTCAGAATTCATGGAACTGCGACTCTTCTTCCTCGGTGAACGGCTTGAGACTGGGATTCGAGCCGAACATCGACTTGGGGACCTTCAGCTTCTCCTTCGCCAGAGCGGCGATGACCTCGTCGTAGCTCTTCGCCCCGGTCTTCTTCATCAACTCCTTGAGCAGATTGGCCGTCCTCTTCCTGGTCTGAATCGTGGTGCTCATCGAGGTAACTATGGCTATAGCCATAGTTAAAGTGAGCGTCCGAGTGCCAGGAGAGGCAGCCCTGGATGATGCAATGAAACTCCCACTTGTAATGTGGGTGCCGCGGGTCGGACGCTCCCCGACTTCTGGCCGGATCTGAACCGACATGTCAGATTGTGCAAGAACTCGACTCTGCAGTTCGCGCTGTAGACTACTCTGGCTCTGTCATGCGACCCCAACCGAGCCCATCAGTCTCTTCGCTCCCAGGACGTTGACCGCCCGCCGCATGTCGTAGGCCAGCATCGTGAAGCCGACCTCCCCGTTCACATTCCTCATGCCCTCGAGCAGCAGGCATCCCTGGTTGGACGCCCTCTTCATCGTGTCGAACGGGTGCTCGACGGTCTCCTTCCTCCTGCTGTGCTCTTCGAGCCCCTCGGCTCCGCGCGGCCTCGCCCTGGGCCTGCCGATGACATCCTGGTGCTCCGACCTGGCTATCACCCGCCCCAGTTTGTTCCTGGTGCACCTGCTCCTGAACCAGCAGGTCCCACATGCCGTAGTCCTGTGGAACCCCCCCGCCGCCGCCGCGTCCTTTCGCGTCCAACCCACAGATTTTCTTATCCCTATAGGATAAGCTTTTATCGCCCTGGGGGCCTGTGGGTTCCATGTCCAGCCTGGCGGTCCTCCTGGGGAGCGCTACGAGGGCGAACATCATCCGGGCCCTCGCCCAGTCAGGCGAGCCGCTCGGCCCCTACAGGGTGGCGAAGATGTTCGGCATGAACGTGGCCAAGACCTACTCTGAGATGAAGAGACTCGCCGCCCTCGGCGTGGTCGAGGGGGTGAGGGGAGGAAGGGGGACGGAGTACGTGCTCGTGGACGAAGACCTGAGGCGCCTCTCCCTCAGGCTGTCTCAGCGTGTGGTTCCTCTGGAGCGCTGGAAGAGCCCCCCCTCGAAGGCTTCGAGGTTCATGATGGGGATGCAGGCGGTCCCCGGCTTCGGCCTGGAGGGGGGAGAGGAGGCCACCTGGGCGAAGGCGTCGAGGCAGGAGGGGGAGCTCGACGGCCTGGCCGAGATGGGGCGGAAGAGGTTCGACGCAAAGTACCGCAGGGTCGGGGAGAGGGCTTTTGCCCGCCTATAGCACTGTGAGGAGGGTCGTCCTGCAGACAGAGGACCCGACCGAGAGGAAGATCAGGTTCATGGCGCTCCTGACGTCGGGCCTTCCCAAGCAGCCCAGGGGGCCCATCCTCGTCGGCGGCTCGGCCATAGAGGTGTACCTCGACGGCATGCTGAGGACCGGGGACATGGACGTCGTGCACGACATGAAGGCCCTCGAGAAGGCGCTCCGTGGCTGGAGGTTCGAGCTTGGAGGGCTGAGGGCCTGGACCAACGAGGAGCTCGGCCTCGCCGTGGACATCGTGGGGGCGGACTACACCGGGTCGCTGGATAGGACGACCACGATCACCACCAGCTATGGCCCCGTGAGGGTCGCGGGGGTCGAAGACCTCATCCTCAGGCGGTTGGCGTCTGCGAAGCATTGGAGGTACCCGGCTGACATGGAGCAGGCCTACCTCCTGGCGAAGGCGCACTACGACAGGATCGACTGGGCCTACGTGTCGATGGAGGCGGAGCGCGACCTGACCTCGGACTACCTTCGGAAGCTGAGGCGCGCGCTCAGGAAGGAGGGAGCCCCGCCGGCGGCAGGCCGCGGTTAAGCATCCAGGGACGCCATTGTCGTCCACTATGCCGAAGAGGAGGCCCCAGAGAACATGCCGCACTCAAACCTGCAGCTGGACCTCGTCCACGCCGCCAGAGGCTCCCGGCCTTGAGGGCATGAGAGAGGCTAAAGCGAATTAGTTCCAGTTCAGCCCCGTAGCCTGGCCAGGTAGCCCTCAGGCAGATTCGGAAGAACGAGGAGGCAGCTTCCTTCTTCGCTCATGCCTGGTGGAGAGCGGACGATGACTTATTTGGTCATCGTGCATCAGAGTCTCAGAATTGAGACATGCATATATAGACACAAACTGCCCAGAGTCGCAATGATCAGACCGGAGCTCTCAATCGCGCAGACCATGGGGGAGAAGCCAGCGTACCGCCTGGACGAACTGATGAGCGTCATGGGGTCGCGGGCCACCGCCTACAGGACCCTGCGGGAGCTGCGGAAGGCCGGATTCGCCGAACAGATCAAGGAGGGCTATTTCACCATCCGTTCGAGCCTCTTTCAGCCGTTCTACCTCTGGCAGCACTTTCTACCGTCTCTGCGAGCATTTCAGCAGGCCCGATACTTCGGCCGCTCCTACAACGAGAACGACGTGAAATTCGCCCGCCGAGCCCTTGACGGGATGGTCACCCTGGACTACCGCGCGTATGAGCTCACGGGGTTTCAACAGCCGCATTCGCTCTTCCTCTACCTAGGGGACCTGGGCAGAGCCGCGGCGACGCTGAAGAGCCACGGGTTTTGGGAAGGCACGCGGGGACGAGTAGCCCTTCTGCCACGAGCAGGGCCGATTCAAAACGAGCTCCAACGGGTATATCTTGACTGCCTCGCCTACGGGGGGAGAAGCGCCCTCGACGCCATCGCAATCGAGGCGCTGTACGCGGATAGGCTGGACCCTAGGGTGAGAGGGGTCTTCAGATCCGAAGACATCCTGAAGGTGAGAGAGGAGCTTGCCCTGCTTAAACCTAGAGCGTGAAGCAGCTAAGATCGCCGAGCTTCGAAAGGTAGCGGAGGCGCTGGCGACCTAGACGATCGCGACCCAGGCGCCTTCCGTTTCAATTCGACTCGCGCCGCCGGGGCAGATAGACAGACAGGTTACCTCCTTCGCTTACCTGATGGCAGGGAACCTCTGCGCTGATGCGACGGGCGAAGGCCCGCAGGCCAAGGGGTTGCTTGGGCAACTCCAGCCACAATCCGCCAGTAAGCAAGAGCCGAAACCGCTTCGCTGGCCGAGATGTCCGCAAGGGGTGAGGTGCCGCGGGTCGGAGGCTCACCGCGCCCTTTTCGGGCCGGATTTGTCCCGAGGCACATGGTCGTAGATGACGTCGTTGTCGCGAACCTCGTCACCACGGAGCATAGGCGGTGAAGACGAAGGGAGCGAAGGGTCGCCCCACGGGTGTTGCAAAGGAGGACAGGTAGGACCTCAGGGGGCCCGCTTCTTGATGCGCCGCCGGCTCACCGCCTCCCACACGGCCTCGTTGGAGGCGTCGGCGTCGAAGAAGTCTGCGAGTATGGCGTTGACGACCTCGCTCCTGGTCACGCTGAGCTCCTTGAAGGCATCAGAACCCCGGTCCAGCGCGTCCACGATCTCTGGGTCGAAGGAGACCCCCATCCGGACCTTCTTGGCCCTCGGCCTCGTCAGGGGCGCATGACCGGAGCCTGACAACGCTGCTACATCTCATAGCACGAGGTAAAAAGAATTATGAATTTCACAACCACCTAACGCCTCGCTCCGGGCCGTCCGATGAGTTGCGGCCCAGGGGGTGGGAGAGCGTGGGCCCCGTCGCGGAGGGTCGACGATCCGCCGGGACTTTCCCCCGCGGCCCTGGCGGCAGACCCCGGCAGAGGGCGGGGCCGAGGATCGCCGTTCGTCGGACAGCGCCCTCCATGGCCCGGCCAAACCTTAATTCCAGCATGGGCCGCAACAGCTGCCCTTGAGCCAGGCCCGCCCGTGGCTAGCCCTCTTCAGGTTCCACGAGTACGGCCCCCTTTTCCTCCTCTGCGGCCTCGCGGGTGCGCTCTACGCCGGGGCGGGGGAGCCTCTCGGCCTGGCAGGCCTCCTCTGCTTCATCGCGCTCTTCTCGTCGTCGGCCTTCGTCCTCAACGACGTCGCCGACCGGGAGGAGGACGCCGGATCCGCAGAATCCAGGAACCCCATCGCCAGGGGGGAGATAGGGAAGGCGGCGGGGGTCGCGCTGTTCGCGCTCCTTGCCGCTGGCTCCCTCGTCGCCCTCCGCTTCGTCTCTGCGCCTGCGCTCTACGCGGCGCCCCTGGTCTACGGCCTCTACTGGGGGTACAGCTGGGGGCCCGGCTTCAAGGCGCGGCCCTGGGTCGACGTGGCCGTCCACGGCGCCGTCCCGGCCCTCTTCGTCTTCATGGGGAGCGCCCTCTACGCCCCGCCAGACCTGGGAGCCGTCCTGCTCGCGGGGGTCGTCTTCTGCATGGCAGCCATGTCCGGGGTCCTCCAGGGTGTCAGGGACATGGGGAAGGACGCGGCCCACAGGAGGACCACGGCGCTGGCCCTGGGGAAGGGGCGCTCCGTCGACCTGTCCCTCGCGCTCCTCGCCTCCGGCGTGGCGCTGTACATCGCCGCCGTGGCGTCCGGGTCCCTGCCGCCGGTCATGGCCGCCCTGGTCCCATGCTCATTGCTCCTCGTCTCCCCCCTGCTCAGGCTGAGGGCCGGGACAGAGGGGGCGGGGGAGGTCATCAGCGCGGTGAGGCTCAGGGGGGTGCTGCTCGCCCTGGCCGCCATGGCCCTCTACGTCGTCTGGGTCCGGCCAGCATAGCCGGTCCGGGCAGGCTCCCGTGTTCGAGAAATCCAGTAGAGGTGGGGCCTAGACTGCCGGGTCGGCGGGCGCCGTGACGTCCACGGGGGGCCTCCCCTCCCCAGCGCGGAGGCCAGCCACTTCACGAGCGAGTGCCCCGTCCCCCCCGCCACGGAGAGACCGAGCAGGGCGAGGCACCCTGAGCGGAGGAGGGCCATGGCCTGCGGGAGGGTCCAGGCGTAGGTCGGCCCCCCGGTCGGGGTGGCCGGGACCGTGAACCAGGTGATGATGATCAGGGCGTTGAAGACGTCGAAGAAGTAGAGCGCCGGGGTGCTCACCACCATCACGGCGAGCAGGGGGATGAGGGTGACGTTGAACTGCGGGGCGTAGATGTAGGTCCCGAGGAGGTAGGCCGTGAGGGCCAGGAAGCTCCTGGGGACCAGGGGCATCTTCAGGGTGTAGACCCTGAGGAGGAGCAGCCCCATGACGGCGTAGCCGAAGAACTTCGCCGCGTGGGAGAACGGGTTCCCGAAGATCCAGATGTACCAGGCGTCCTCCAGCCCCCAGTTGGCGAAGAAGGAGACGAACTGGCCGAAGAAGCCGAAGTTGAAGATGGCGATGGGGACCAGGGTGGCCCCGGCGACCGCGAGGGACACGGCCAGGTACTTTCCCTTCGCCCTCCCGCCGGCCAGCTCCAGGAGGAGGACCGGGAGGAGGACCACGGCTATCCCCTTCGTCGCTATCGCCAGGCCGAGGAAGAGGGCCGACCACCCGGGCCTCTTCTCCACGAAGAACTGCAGGCAGAGGACCACGAAGAGGGCGTCGAAGAGGTCGAAGTTGTAGACCCCGTAGATTATCATGCTCGGGAGGAAGAAGTAGACCGGGTTGAGCTGGACGCCGAGGGCCTTCGCGAGGCGCCAGGTGGACCATCCCATCACCGCGGCGGCGACCAGGCTGAGGGCGCTGAAGGAATCGTAATAACCTGCGTATAGACCGCCGGCGGCCCCTGCGAACTCCCCGCCCAGCACCCTCGCCGCATAGAGGAAGAGCCCGGACATCGGGGGGTACTCGAGGAAGGTTCCGGGGGAGGAGTAGGGGACCCGGCCGGCGGCAACCCAGCCCCGGCCCCAGAACGAGGCGATGTCGCTGTAGAGGGACGGGATCGCGAAGCTGGAGTGCAGGAAGGTGCTGAGGAGTATGGCCGCGACCGAAGACGCCACGGCCCCCCAGACGGCGGTCCGGTGGTCCATGGTGGCCGGGCTCATTCGCGCCTTAAATCGGTTGGCTCGGGTCAGGCTCGAGTGCCCGGGCCCGCCGTGAGGCGACGGCGCGCCAGCAGATAGGAGCCGGCCAGGACCGCAGTCAGGACGCCGACCCCCAGCGCGCTGAACGGGAACTCGGGGACCCCGCCGCTCCCTGCGGAGGAAGCCGAGGAGGTGATCGCCGAGGAGCTGGCGGTCGTCGTCGGCTGAGCTGTGGTGGGGGTCGTGGTAGACTGTGAGGTCGCGGAGGATGTCGTGGACGTGGTCGGCGTGTAGGTAGAGATGGTCGACGCCGCGGTGGAGGTCTCCGTCGCACTGGTGGTCGACGACGTGGATGTGGTGGACACCGCCGCGGGGACGAAGCTCGTCCCGAAGTTCACCGTCCCGAGGGTGACCACGAACTGGCCGTTGACCAGGCTGGTCTGGAGGTTGGTCGCGGCCTCGGCGGTGTCGCTCCCGAACTCGTAGAGGGAGCGGGGGAGGGCCGACTGGCCGTTGGTCAGGAGGTACGACATGCTGAGGACGGCGTGCATGGCCGTGTAGGTGGCGTTGGCGCCGTTGGCGTCCCCGCCGAAGTCAAGCTCGCTGTCGAAGTAGTTGGCGCTCGGGGTGTAGGCGTTCCCCGTGATGAGTATCGCCGCGGACTGGATCGCCTTGGGCTCGGTTATCGTGACCAGGTCGTAGCCCGACGGGGTCCCGCTGAGGGGCGCGCCCCCCATGGCCTGCAGGTAGCTGAACGAGACCTGGACCGCGTCCCCGGAGGACGAGACGTTGATCGGGAGCTCCAGCGACAGAGGGAGGGTGTAGCCTGCCTCGGCGGTGCTGTAGCCGTAGAACGACTGGTTCCCGGACTTGCTCACCGACCCGAGGCCCGAGGTGATGTTCGAGTTCATTGTGGAGGTGGTGGAGGAGGAGTAGTTCCAGACGTTGGAGACGTAGTAGAAGGTGTCGTTGTTGGTGTAGAATGTCACGGTGTTCTGCAGCCAGTAGTCGTAGCTCGCGGACGTGGTGTTCACCTGCATTACCACGTTGAGCTGGAGGCCGGCGCCGTAGGGGCTCGAACCCTGGGGCGGATTCGCGATGGTGGACTGCATGCTCCCTATCACCGCGGTCCCCGTCACAGCCGTGGCCCTTTCGGTGTACGA
>JAFLZI010000017.1 GCA_029785625.1 Nitrososphaerota archaeon
GGAGCTGACAATCGCGAACGAGTCCATGAAGGAGGTCCTGAGAGGGGAGGGGAAAAAATGACGGTCGGAATCATGATGGACAGGGGGCTGGGCCTGAGGAAGGCCCCACCGCAGGGGGCGTCGATGCCGTACCTCGGCCTGAGGTCCGTCATGGTGGATTCGGCGTACCCACCGTCGATGGAGAGCTGCATCAGGCCTGTGTAGACCGCGTCGGGCTGGTAGTGGGCGTTGATGGCTGAAGGGAGCTGGACGTGCTTGTCAAACAGCTCCAACGCAAGGAAGGGAATATGCGCGCAGGCACGCCTGGATATCGCGCATCCTCTTGCCGGGCATCCCACCGAACAGGTCGGTTGATAGCATGGGTGTCCGGTGAGAGGGTACGCCTAACCGCACCCAACTCAAACGGGCTGGATAATCGACTCACTTTTCGATTGACTGAGAAGTCGGAAACCCTTTTGTGCACTCCGCTCCGTTCGGAGGTCATGGCTGACTTCTTCACCCTCAGGACGGTGACTTGGGAAGGGGACCACGTCAAGATGGTCGACCAGACGGCGCTCCCGGCCAAGCTTACCTACGTGTCGTACTCCACCCCGGAGCAGGTCGCTTCGGCGATAAGGATGATGGTGGTCAGAGGCGCACCGGCCATCGGGGTGGCTGCGGCCATGGGGGTGGCCCTCGCCGCCCGCCGCTCGAAGGCGTCGCGCCTTCCGGACCTCCTGCGGGACATGGAGTCCAGCGCGTCTCTGTTGAAGTCCGCTAGGCCCACCGCCGTGAACCTGTTCTGGGCGGTCGACCGGGTCATGGAGAAGGCCAGGGCCGCACCTACCGTGGGACGCGCCAGGGATGATGTGTCAGTCGAGGTGATGAAGATGGAGGACGAGGACGTCAGGGTCAACAGGGAGATGGGCAAGCGGGGGGCGGAGCTAATCCGCGACGGGGACACGATACTCACCCAGTGCAACGCCGGCGCGCTCGCGACCGTAGGGTACGGCACCGCGCTGGGGGTGGTCAGGGCAGCCGTGGAGCAGGGGAAGCTCGTCAAGGTCATAGTCCCGGAGACCCGCCCCGCGCTGCAGGGGGCGAGGCTCACCGCGTTCGAGCTCTCCCACGACGGGATACCCTGTACGCTGATATCAGACACCGCCGTCGGCCATATGCTCAGCCTGGGGCGCGTGGACAGGGTCGTGGTCGGAGCAGATAGGATCACCAGAGACGGGTACGTCTTCAACAAGATCGGGACCTACCAGGAGGCCGTGCTGGCGAAGCGGCATGGCGTCCCCTTCCATCCCGCTGCGCCCGCGTCAACGTTCGACCTGGCTAGGGTGCACGACGAGGTCACCATCGAAGAGAGGGCGGCCGACGAGGTCGTCCGAATCAGGGGGCGGCGCATAGCCCCCAAGGGAGTCCCGGTCGCCAACCCCGCGTTCGACATGACCCCTCCCGACCTGGTCACCTCCATGATAACAGAGAGGGGGATCCTTGAGCCTCCCTTCGCCGACAGCATCGCTGCCATGGCTTAATTAGATGAGGCCGGCGCGCCTAACCGGGCCCGTAGCCTAGCACGGATTAAGGCGTCAGCCTTCGGAGCTGAAGACATGCGCCTCAGAGACCATGGGTTCGAATCCCACCGGGCCCGTCCAAGATTTAATCGAATCCCTTTAACCCGCGTGAGCCTTCTAGGAAACTCTTGGTGGTCGTTGTAACGTATTGGTATCTGCCGGAGGACCCGGATGCCAAGCGATGGCTCGGCAACCTCGAAGCTGGGTCTCCTCTCGAAAGGGGTACGAGATAGAGAAACGCCTTTGGCTGGCTGAGGTTTTGGGGAACTTGGACACCGTAGCTGATGGGGCCCGCGATCTGACGATTACGTTTCGCGTGATAACGAATAAGCTAGACAAGCAGAACAGATTGGACATAAAGAGAGGAGTATTGAGGTAGCTGGGTGCCCAGAACTGTGGGGGCGGGGTGTGACTGCGTGCACATGGCGAGCAAGGAGGTCGGGCGTTCGAGTCCTGCAGGTCCTCGGGCCTCTGATGGGTTTCAAGCCACCCCCGTTGTCAGGGGATTAACTCCGGACAACTGGTGCTAGTTGAAAGGAGCGCTCGCCGGGACGCGCTTTCTGATGTACGCCACCTGATGTTCTGCACGCACTCTAGGGGACAGGGCCAATGGGAGTTCCGAGCCCACAATGGGCCCCGCTAGCCCGCCTGGGATCGGCGCCGTCAGGTCGCGAACAGCGCCTCATGTGGGCTCCGACTTCGACATCAGCATCACCGCCCTTTCGTATGCCCGTATCACGTCGGTCCTGGTTATGATGCCCACGAGCCTCCCTGATTCCTCGGACACGACCGGGAGCCGGCCCACCCCCTGGTTCGTCATCGTCTCCAGTGCGGTGAGCAGAGAGTCGTCAGAGTGGGCGACCAGGAGGTTCTGGGTCATCACATCCTTCACCGGTGTGCTCCCCATCTGCTCCCGGGGTATCCGCTGAAGGTCGCTGACAGTCACAATCCCGACCACCTTGTCGGCCTCTACTATCGGAATCCCTCGGTACCCTTTCTCCACCACCACCTGGTAGGCGGAGGCCACTGTATCGGTCGGGGAGAGAGTGAAGACCGAGTGGTTCATGGCGTCTGACACGAGGATCTTGGTCAGGAGCGGGACGTTGTACTCCCCCCTGTGCGCCGGGGAGTCCGCCCTTCTGAGGACCTGGCTCCTGTAGATGGTGAACTTCGGCGTCGTGACGAAGTAGGCGGCGACCACCGCGACCATCGCCGGCGGGAGCAGGTTTAGGGTCCCGGTCATCTCGCTGACCATCAGCATCACGGCGATTGGGACGCGGCCCACCCCCCCGAAGAGGGCTATCATCCCGACCACGACCAGGGGCGCAGGGACGGGTATCCACCCGGGGAGGAGCTCGTTCACGACAATCCAGAAGGCGGCGCCGACGAACCCTCCGATCACGAGCGAAGGCGCGAAGACGCCTGCGCTCCCCCCGGAGCCCACCGTGAATGCGGTAGCCGTTATCTTCAGGAGGATTACCGCGATCAGGACGGCCAGGAGGGGGAGGGCGAGGTAGTTGGCGCTTATCTGCGAAAGGTTGCCGTCGATCATGATTTGGAGGAAGCCGTAGCCGAGGCCGACCACCTGGGGGAAGAAGATCGCGATGACGCCGGCGACCCCCGCCCCTATCATAGGCCTCGCGTACTTGGTGACGGGGAGGCGGGCGAAGAGATCCTTGACCGAGTAGAACGTGTACGTGTGGAGCCGCCCCACGAGCCCGCAGACGATCCCGAGTGCGGCATAGATTAGGAGGTTCCGAGGTTCGCTGAAGGAGTAGGTCAGGCCGGAGCCGAATATGGGGGTGAACCCTGTGTAGGACGCGAATATTATGTATCCGACGGGTGAAGCGATGAACGACGGGATCAAGGCCTCCACTTCGAAGTCGCCTCCGCTGTACAGTATCTCTCCTGAAAGGATGGCGCCGCCGAAGGGGGACTTGAAGATGGACCCTATCCCTGCCCCGATCCCCACAGCCACAGCTATCCGTTTGTCCTTGACCGGAAGTTTGAGCAGGTCGCCGATGAAGGACCCGAACCCCGCGGCGATCTGGGCGGTCGGCCCCTCCCTTCCGCCGCTCCCTCCTGACCCGATAGTGAACGCCGAGGCGACCGCCTTCACCAGGGGAACCCTCCTCCTGATCTTCCCGTCCCGCCTGTGGAATGCGGCGATCGCCTCGTCTGTTCCGTGACCCTCTGCTTCGGGGGCGAAGCGGTAGACTATGAATCCCGCAATCGCCCCTCCTATGATAGTTGAGATTGGGATTAGGAGGAAGTTGGGGTGAACCGTGAGCGGGGCAGCCGCCTCACCGGCGGGGTTCGGGGGGAAGAACCCCGTAATCCCTCCCAGCATCAGGTTGTTCACGAGTTCTATGGCGGTGTAGAACCCTACGGCCCCCGCTCCTGCTATGGTCCCGATCAGGAGGCCTACTACCACCCATTTTGCAAGGTAGCCCTGCTGGAGTACCCGGTTGATTCTCGAGCCGATGGAGGAGCCGCTTAATGGCACAGAGAGGTGAACCATGCGCCCGAGACCTCAAAAAGGTTTGGAGCTTTCCGCTCTGATGCGAGTCCGCCCCGACGCCAAGGACGAAGAGCGTCGAGGCGGACCGTCGCATGGTCCCGGATGCAGTCGGCTGCAGAAATCGCTGGCAGCGCGCCTCGGATTGTGCCCCTCGCCGGAGCCCGAGGCGTCCAAAAATCTAACACCCGTTAAATACCCGACCTGCAGACGGAAAGTCGCGAACCTGCAATGCCATTTTCCGAGAGGCCAGTGTTGGTCTTCTGGGAGACTACCAAGGCGTGCCCCCTCTCGTGCGTCCACTGCAGGGCGTCGGCGATCCTCGGGCCTGTCCCCGGGGAGCTGACCACCGAGGAGGGGACGCATGTGATCGACCAGGTAAAATCCTTCGGCGGCCGGCCCCCTGTATTGGTCTTCACAGGGGGGGACCCGTTGATGCGGAGCGACCTCCCCAGGCTGTTGGCGTACGCCAGGGACTCCGGAGTGCCGTTCGCGGTCTCCCCGGCTGTGAGCAAGAATCTCACTGACGGTTTCCTGACCGGCCTCCGCGACGTGGGGGCCTCGTCCATCTCCATCAGCCTGGACGGTGCGCGCCCCGCGACCCACGACGCGATAAGACGGGTCGACGGGACCTTCGAGTTGACCCTCGAGAGGATCAAGACCGCGATAAAGCTCGGGGTGAACGTCCAAGTCAACACCGCAGTCATGAAAGCGAACCTCCGCGAGCTCCCCGAGATGCTCGACCTGGTCAAGGGACTGGGGGTGAAGATATGGGAGCTCTTTTTCCTGATTCAAGTAGGGAGGGGGTCCGGCGTCGCTGACCTGACTCCCTCGGAATACGAGACCGCCTGCAACTTCGCCTACGACGCTTCGCGGCTGGGGATGGTCGTCAGGTGCGTCGAAGCGCCTTTCGTCAGAAGGGTTGCGAGCAGGAGGAGGGCGGAAGGTGAGTACTGGCATGATGTGGCATATCTGGAGATGAAAGAGGGACTCGGTGGCGCCGGGAGCGAGCTCGCGGCTTCGACCCTCGGTCCGAGGGGGACCCTGGACGGAGACGGAATCGTCTTCGTCGCTCACGATGGGACCATCAGCCCCGGGGGCCTGCTCCCGGTCCCCCTCGGCAACGTGAAGAATGACGACCTAGCTGCTGTCTACAGGACGGACCCGCTCCTGCAGAAGATACGGGGGAGGGAGTTCAGCGGCCCATGCGGGCGCTGTGCCTTCTCCGATGTCTGCGGCGGGAGCAGGGCCAGGTCCTACGCTTGGAGCGGAGACCCCCTCGGCTCGGACCCGGCATGCTCCCTCGCGGGCTCTTCCTTCTGACGGTGTCAACATGTCCCTGCTCTTCGCCTTGGTCCTCTGGGTGCACCTGTTCTCGGCGATGGTACTCGTCGGCGGCTCTTTCTTCATCTGGCTCGTCGTCTGGCCCGCGTCTTACAAGATAGCCAAGGACGAGGCCGACCGGACCCGGATGGTCGGGAGGATAGCCAAGCGGTTCGCCTACTTCACCCACGGCACCGTCGTGGCACTCGTCCTGAGCGGGCTGTATCTGGCGGCGCCTTACATCGAGGCGCCTGCTCTCCTCCTCTCGACGTTCGCGGGAGATGTGTTGCTGGCGAAAATGGTTTTGGTGGTCTCGGCCGTCTCGCTCATGTACGCCAACAACATCTACCACGGCAGGAAGATAATGCGCCTCGTCACCGAGGGGCGGCTCGATGACGTGAAGAGGGTGAGAAGGCTCACCCACGTCGCGTCCTACGTCACCCTCGGGCTGCTCGTCGCTATCACGGTGCTCGGCGCCGTCCTCGTGGCCGGCTAGTCCGGACCTGTCCGTTGAAACGAATATTCGACCGAGGCAGGGGGACGGCGCGACGGAAGCGCTCAGATCGCCTCGAGAGCCGAATCAAAACGCCGGCTGTTTCAGCGGAACCTGGTCATCCTGGAGCGGCATCCCGAGGGCGGTAGCCATTATCCTGCGCTCTGCGCTCCTGAGTATCTCGCTCAGGGTAGAGGGCCTCACCCCCACGAGTTCGCTCAGCCCAGTAAGGCTGATCCGCCTGGGGAACTCGAAGTAGCCTCGCGCCACGGCCTCGGCCAGAATCTCCTTCTGTCTCGCGGTGAGGGTGGCTCTCGTTTCGAGGGGCGCCACGTCCTCTATCTTCGCGTCGACCCCTTCTTTATCCAGCCTAGACATGACCTGGCGGAAGTCGCTAGTCTTCCTGACGATGAACCTCCAGGAAGACGGGCTCGCATCGAAGTTCAGGGGGCAGTCGAGGCACACTATGGCTGCGTCGTTCGACGCACGGCAGACCGCGGGCTTGTCGAGGACCACGAGGAGCGGGTACACGTTCCCTTGTCCTTCCCCCTCCACGGCCTGCCTGACCCCTCTTGCCTTGCGTATCCCCGCGACGACAGCCCTGACCCTTCTGGCGTCCCCCCGCAGCTCGAGGAGCAGAGACATGCCCGTCCCGTTGAAGGGTTTACAGTCCACGACCTCAAGTTTCACCCCGTTCTCTTTCGCAATGTCCTGTAGCTTGTTCTCGGCCTTGATCTGGAGCGTGATCTGCCTGAGCATCTACAGGATTCAGGGCGGTGGAGTATATAACGCGGAAAGGCGATTCTCAGAACTGGAAACCGCGCCCTCCGCGGGGGTCCTCATGACCCACTAGGTGGGTTTCGTCGCCCCCGGCTCGGTCTTCGTCGCCTCATACACCGACAACTCTTCGTAGAAGAGCCTCAACGAGGACAGCCGCCGGAGGCTGAAACCGCCCTCGGCGCAGATGGCCCTCATCTCGGCCGGGTCGGCCTGGTCGTTGAGAAGGAACACGACCGCACCGCCTTTCTTCACGGCCCTGAGCGCCTCGCGCAGGAACCTCTTTGGGACCTCGAGCCCGCTCCCTGCTTCCACTGCGGCGTCGCCTGCCTCTTCCTCCTTCAGATAGGGAGGGTTGAACGCCACCAGGTCGAAGCTCGAGTTACGGATGCAGGAAGCTCCGTCGGCGAGTAGGAAGCTAGCGCCAGCCCGCCAGTCATCCATCGACGGCCTTACGAGATCTGTTCCTGCTACGGTGTTGAACCTCTTTGAAAGGACCGAGAGGCCCCCTCCGTTCCCCGCCCCCATCTCAAGGCACGCCTCTCCGGCGTACCGGCCCAGGGCTTCCCTGAACAGCGCCGAGTCATGCGAAGAGATGTAAGGCTCCGCGCTCATTCGGTGATGCCATCGTCTTTGAGGGACTTGTACTCTTCTGGGGCGAGTATCTGCGTTATGTTCTGGGTGGTGTAGAAATAGGCAGGGGCCCCGTCGGGAGAGAACGCAAGGCTGTTGTCAGGGTTTTGGAGCCTGTAGACCTTCACCATCGCCGGCTTTATCCCCAGTACGGTCCCGTCGTCGAGCGAGTAGTAGCTGAACCTCTCCTGTAGCGGCTTGAAGCCTACCAGTTTTCCCTTGGGTTGCGGCGAAGGAATCATGGGGCTCCTTCAGGCAGGGGCGTTAAAAGGTGCTCTGGCCACCAGCTTCTGGACCCCGGAGCTGTACTGGGCTGCCTTCTTGGGCGCGCCGGCCACATCCTCGGGGACGCCAAGGATGACCGCGGCCCTCCTTAGAACCGCTTTCCTCACCCCGCCCGAGATCTTGTAGGCCAGCGGGATCTCACCGGCGACAGACCCCAGCATCTCGTAGGGGAACCTTGGTTCGGCCCAGCGGCTGCATGCCCTGACGTCTCTCTCCTTCCCCCTCTCGGAGTACTCCCTCGCGTCGGAAGACATGAGGGACTCGGCCGCTGCGCCCCCTGCCTTCTCAATCGCCTCGGAGTACTTCGCATACCCTCCGAAGAGCTCGTCGGCCATCTGGCCGAGGAGAATCACCTTGGCCCCTCCGTCCCGGGCTTTCTGAGACACGAGTGCGTAGAGGCACCACAGGCTCCGGTCCATGAGGGTCGGGGGGAACGGAAGGTCGACCTCTCCAAGTTCCCTCGAAACGTTCTGAGGGGTGAGTTCCACGGTCGCTAGCTCGACCCCCAGCGCAGCCGCAGCCCTCCTCGCCGTCCCTGCATCGCTCGAGCCTGCGGCGAACCCCGCCA
>JAFLZI010000018.1 GCA_029785625.1 Nitrososphaerota archaeon
ACGATCTTGATGAAGCCTACCTGTCCGGTCGTCTCGGTGTGGGTGCCACCGCAAGCCTCCACGTCCCAGTCGTTGATGTTGACTATCCTGAGAGTCCTCGATGGGACGACCCCTCCCTGGAAGAGCCTGAACCCGTACCTGGCCTCTGCCTCCTTCCTGGGGAGCCACGAGACGTTGACCGGGTAGTTCTTCATCACGACGTCGTTGGCGACGTTCTCGATATTCCTCACCTGCTCGTCGGTCAGCTTGGCGAAATGGGTGATGTCCAGGCGGCCGTAGTCCTCCTCCTTGAAGGCGGAGTGCTGCCAGACCCACGGGCCTACCACCTGCCTGGAGGCACCGTTGACGATGTGGGTGGCGGTGTGGATGCGGCGTATCCTCTGCCTCCTCCTGGAGTCGACCTTCCCGACGACCTTCGAGCCCTCCCTGGGGAGGAGGCCCTCGAGCTTGTGGACTATCACCCCGCTGTCCTTCTCGATGTCGACGACCTTCCTGTCCGCAATCGTCCCGTGGTCGGGCTCCTGACCCCCGCCCCGGGGGTAGAAGGCCGTCTGGTCGAGGACGACGTAACCGCCCTGGAAGGCCTTCAGCACTGTGGCTTCGAACTCGAACCGCTCCCCGTCCTCGTAGTAGATCGGCTTGGTCTCTGGGAGGCCGGTGACGTCGAACTCGGGCCGCTTCTCCTCGACCTTCTGAGAGACGTGCTTGGCGACGACCCGTTGGTAGAAGTCCTCGGGGACGGCGACCCTCGCCCCACCCTCGACCAGCTGCTCGGGGGTTATCCCGTCGGACTCGTAGAGCCTGACGAGGTCGTCGACGGTGACCTCCTTCCGGGAGGACGCGAGGGACGAGACAGTCCGTTGGACGCGCTGGACAGTGGTCGAGTAGCGGACGGACTCCACCTCGAGTACCTTGGACACGTCGTCCCTGTGGTCCTTCAGCTCGGGGTACATCGCCTTGAGCTGGTCGATGTGCCAGTTGACCACGTCTACGAGCCTGAACTTGAAGCCGTGGTAGTCGATGAACGACTGGGCCCTCCTGAATAGGACACGGAGATTGTATCCACCCCCCACGTTTGAGGGCGGTAGGCCGTCAGTGATGGCGAAGAGGAGCGTCCTCGCGTGGTCCGCCACCGCGTACATGGCCTGCACCGGGCCGAGAGACCTCGCCAGGGCGTCAGGGTCAGCCCCGAGGCTCTCGGCAATCACCTTCCTCGCCGCTGAGAGAGTCGGGTACTCGTCGAGGTTCATCGCCCCGGCGAGCTTCGAGTAGCGCTCGAAGAGCTCCTGGTCGTAGCTTACCTTTGCCTCCTGCCTCATCATGGAAAGGACCTGCGAGAAGGTGGAGTCGTAGCAGGTGGGGGTGCCCTGGGTCATCCAGGCGAGCCTCTCGAGCCCCGCGCCCATGTCTACCACCTTCTCGGGGAGTTCCGTGTAGCTCGCAGGGTCCCCCTGGAAGGCCGTGAAGACCGCGTTGCCCAGCTCGAGGCCCCTCGCGTAGTACTCGAGCGAGTAGCCGAATGCCCCCGCGCCGACCCACACATCCTCGATGAAGGTGATCTCGTCTTCGGGGATTCCGAACTCCTCGGTGAGGAGCTCAAAGTCCAGATCCATGCACCTGTCCTTCCAGTATCCCTGCTTGTCGGCTATGGCGGTCTGGCCCACCATACAGAACGAGGTGAAGTGCTTCCCGCTCACGCCTACGCTGGGGACGTCATTGAACCTCAGGCACATCTGAGGAACGACGAGGGGGTTGGTCGGTAGCTCGAAGACCACCTTCCCGTTCTCGATCCTCTGGAAGTCGACGATCGAGGCCACAGTGAAGAAGAGATCGGGCCTCCACCGGCTCACTACGGGGTAGCGGGGGACGCTGGCGTGGCCGTTCCTGACGAAGAACTTCTCGACGACGCTCCACGCCTGGGTGTACTCGAACCGTTTCATTGTCGGGGGGTCCCCGATGAACGTATAGGGCGAGCAGGTCGAGTCGTCGCAAACGTCCCTTTCCGGCCTGAGGGTCCAGAAGTGCTTCCCGCACTTTTGGCACTTCTTCCTGATGAAGCCCCTGCGCCTGAAGAGGTCTACGAGATAGTACCTCTCGTGGTCTCCGGAGAACTTCTCCCGGAGGACTTCCTTGGGGGTCCTCGACATGCGCCTTCCCCGCTGCCGCAGCCTGAAGGTAATAAACGAATTCGGGCCCCCCGGCCCGCGACGGGAACCACCGTCCTGTCGCATACCCCAGACGGGGTGGGCGCTTCCTGGGGTCCCGCCGCGGACGCAGTCAGCAGCCTTCCGGCAAAAACTATAAAAGCGGTAGAAAGCTGGCGCGTCTGGAATCAGCGATGACGGACTCGTACATGTATGGCGCTTTGATGCTTCACAAGGCTGGGAAGAAGGTCGATGAAGCCAGCCTCACTAGCGTGGTAAAGGCCGCCGGCGTAGAGGTCGATCAGGTGAAGGTAAAGGCCCTCGCCTCTGCCTTGAGCGAGATCAACATCGACGAGGCCCTCAAGAACGCCGCCTCGATGGCGGTTGCTGCGGCAGCGCCCGCGGCGGCGGCACCTGCAGCTGCAGGCAAGGCGGAAGAGAAGCCAAAGCAGGACGAGAAGAAGGAAGAAGAGGCCCTGGCAGGGCTCGCCTCGCTCTTCGGCTAGAAGAACCGTTCTCCGTGGCCCGCAGGGACGTCTGCCTGGCCAGCGCGCTCAGGTTCGACAGTAAGCTGAACGGCAGGGAGCGGATACTTTGCGGGCGTCTTCAGCGCTCACGCGGTCTGGGGGAACTCGAACTCGACCTCAGCGAACATCGACCTGCTATCGTTCTTCCCTCTCGGGGCGATAGGGGAGAACGTGAACGGGTCTTGCTCTGCGCCCGCAGAGGGTGGCTTCACGAACCTCCCCTGGTACCTCACCGGGCTGGACCCTTCGGGATGGTAGCGCCGGAGAGGGTCTAGGCGGCGTAGCCCTTTTCCTTGGCCTTGGCGAGCACGGCGTTAGCCTCGGCCTCTGCCTTCGCGAGTATCGCAGGGGCGCTCTCCTTCGTGACCTCGCCGGCTTCGACGGCTAGTGCGAGGGCTTCACGGTACGCTTTTGCGATTATCTCAGGCCCGCTCTCCTTGGTGACGTAGCCCAGTATCACCGCCAGCCCCCTGGCAGAGGAGAAGCCACCGGTGAGGTCTGAGCGGTACTTTTCCAGGTCTATCGCTACAGCATCAGCCCCATAGATGAGGCCGGCCTCGTAGGCGAGCGCTATCGCGAGGCCCGCACGGATGGGCTTGATCCCGAGCCTGGAGAGGAGGCTGGCCAGCTTTGGGGAGATGACTGCGCCGGGCTTGGCGACCACCGAGTCCTCTACCACCTGGATGCTCCCGGCGTCTATCTTGGTCTTGATGCCCGCCTCCCTGAACTCGCTGAGGACGGGCCCGGCCTGCTGGCCTGTGTTCCCCGCTGGGACCACGATGTCGGTCGGTGCGACGTCCCCGGCTCTGGCCGCGAGGTTTACCCTGTTCTTCTCCAAGAGAAGGAAGAGCTTGAACGGGTCGAGCTTTGAGAATATCAACGCGTTCTGCCCCTCGAGGTTCTTTAGTAGCTCGTCGGCGTTCTTCAGGCCGGACCTCTTGAGCCCGAGTATGGCGAGCTTGTTCTTGACAACGACGACCTCCGCGTTCCCCCTCAGTACCTTCCTCACTGCCATCAGCTGCGCGGACCTCACCTTGGAGAGCCTGGTGACCGCCAGGACGGGATACTGCTTGGAGAGCTTCGCTATGCGCTCTACGACCGCGACCTTCTCTGGGCTCGGCTCCCTCTTGTGGACCTGGACCTGCTTGCTCAATTCTCCTCGGCCTTGCCCTTTACCAGCTTCCCCATGCTCGTCTTCAAGGAGACGGTCCTGATGTTCTTGTCGCCGTTGGGGAGCTTCTTCTGGACGGCGGCTATCACGGCGGTCACGTTTTCAGCGATATCAGAGTCGGAGAGCTTCTTGTCCCCTACCTTGGCGCCCACTCCCAGCGAGCCCCTGCTCCTAACCCGTACGGCGGTCCTCGTCCTGCTAATCATGGCCTCGATTGGGGCGTTGGGCGGTACGGGCTGCGGGATCTTCCCCCGGGGGCCGAGGTACTGGCCGAGTATGCGGCCTATCCTGGGCATCAGCGCCGTGTCCGCGAGGAAGAAATCGTACTGCTTGGCGAGGCTCTTCGCCTCCTTCTTGTTCCCTGCGTAGCTTTCGAGCTGCGCCGGCTCGATCGCGCCGTCGACCTTGGCGTTCTTTGCCCTCAGGAGGAGGTCGCCCGAGCCCACGAAGCAGACGGTGGCACGGTGAGCGCCAGGGTGAGGGAGGTAGACGGTCTCGTTGATGTTGAGGTCGTTCTTCTTGGGGTCGACGTCCCTGAAGGTGAGAAATGCTTCCATGGACTCGGCGAACTTGCGGTCCTTGGACTCCTTACCCTTCTTGACCAACTCGGCGATCTGGGCGTTCGACGGCATGGGTTCTACCTTGGAGCTTTGACGAGCCTCTAAATTCTTCTTAAAAGACTTTCTATCTGGCGCGGGCTTCCGGTCACTTGTCCGACTCGAATGCGGCGATCTGCTTGTCCCACTTTCCGCCCTCGACCTCCTTCTGGAAGGCGCGCGGGTCCTGGTTCTCCACCTTGACCCCCATGCTCACGCAGCTCCCCACGACCTCCTTGACCGCTGACCTTATCGACTTCGCGTACGAGTCGCCCATCTTGACCTTCGCTATCGTTAGGACCTTGTCGAAGGTGACGTTCCCGACCAGGTCGGTGTTCGGCTTCCCAGAGCCCTTTGGCACCCCCGCCTCCTTGACCACGAGGGCTGACGTGGTCGGGGTCCCCACGGACACCCCGAAGCCCTTCGTCTCCGTGTCTACCTCGATCTTCACAGGGACGCGCATCCCCTTGAAGTCGCCGGTGACCTTGTTGATCTCGTTCACGATGGCCAGTACGTTCACGCCGAGGGGTCCGAGCTGAGGACCCAGGGGGGCTCCCGCCGTCGCCTCTCCGCCCATAACCAGTACCGAGACCACTTTCTTGTCGGTCATCTGCTCTACCTTGTTCAGTCCGCCCGAATTGCAACCTGATTAAAGCCTTTGCGCGGCCCCTCGGGCTCGGACCCGTCCGGCGGCGACCGCCCCGAGCGGGGGCACCTCTCGGACACCCGAGTAGGCGCGCATCCGCTCGGCGATCCACTCGTTTATGGTTCGGGCGACGCGCTTGTACCCGCGGGCCACTACCGGCCAGAGCCTGAACCTCCAGAAGATCAGGACGATTACCACTGCCAGTAGCGCCCCCACCGCGAGCTCAAAGGCGTACCAGACACCCCCGACTCCCGCCAGGGTGACCGTGAATCTTGAGACAGAGGCGCCCGCCGCTGACGAGTAGGTTCCGCAGTTCACGCTGAACGGGACACCCAGGATTGACACCGTGGCCACCGCCGTGTAGCGGCCGGGCGGCAGCGCGAACGTCACGTTCGAGTGTGGCCTGACCAAGGCGGCCGCCGCGACCGAGGAGCCCGACATGACCTTTACAGCTCCGTAGGTGAAGACGGGCGCGAACCCTGCGTCGGGTAGCGCCCCGATCGGTCCTATCCTGGTCTGGAGGAGCGAAGTCGAGTTCCCCTTCCACCCGACTCCGTAGGTGGACAAGGCGAAGGTCTCGCAGCTCGACCCCGTGAGGTCGGTCGAGCCCCTCACGACGATGGCCTTGACCGGGACGCTCACAACGATGTAGCCGACCCGCTGCAGGGACCCAGACGACTGCTGGCTCTGCGCCCAGACCGAGTAGGTCGTGACGTTGTAGGTCATCCCGGTCATGTGGTAGGTGATGTTCCCCTCCTGGTCGAAGGCCCCCACCAGCACCGTGATGGAGACGGTCTCGGGGGGCCTTACGGCGTTAAGGGCATCCACCAACCCCGAGGCCTGCGCGCTGGATAGGGGCCCGCTAACGCTCTCCCCTACGGCCGTCTCGAACCGCTTCGAGACGGTGGGACCGTGGCCGATGCAGTAGAACTCGACGATGAACTCGTTGGTGCTCTGGTTGACGAAAGAGCTCGAGTCCCTGACGAGGCTTATCCCTCCCGAGAATGAGCTCGTCCCCTGGAGCGCCCCCGCCCGGATATTGGACGGGGAGCTCCGGTCTGGGGGGCTCGGGAGCGTGAGGCCCATCGCCTGCGATGACGAGAGTATCAGGAGGACGAGCAGCCCCAACGCCGCAGCCCTGCCATGTGTTCGCTCTTGCAAGTGCCGAGCGTCGGATGGAGGATTCTTATGAACTCGTCGTTCGCGGTGCCATAATGGCCGGGCAAGGCCTGGACGAATGTTGTGAACCACCTGACGGATGACCCGGAGCGGGCCTGCGGCCGGCTAGGCCTTCTCTTCGGACGGATGCTTGGCCTTTTCCACTATCTTCGTGTAGCCGGCGTTCAGAGTGATGGGCATCTGGTAGGGCGTGTCGACGAGGACCACGGTGATCTCCTGCTTCGCCTGCTCAATCCTCGAGATCTTGGCGCGCATCCCCTTGAACGGGCCCGCGACTATCTCCACGGTGTCTCCCTCTCCAAGCTCCGCCACCAGGGACTTTGTGATGAGGAACTTCTCGATGTCCGAGAACTGCATCATACCAGGGATCTTGCTCCTGATGTGCTTGAATCCCTGGATGCTCTCGTCGACCACCTGCGAGTTGGGAGCCTCGAATAGGACGTAGCCCTTCCAGGTGTCCAGCGCTAGTATCGAGTAGATGGGCTTGCTCTTCTGCTTGGCCCTCTCGGCCACGAAGGTGGCAACCGTCCTCTCCTGCCCGCCCGTAGTCTTGACCGGGTATATCGAGGTCTGCTTCTGCTCTGTTGTTGACGACATGCTAATCTCAAACTCCTCAGCCGAATATGTGTGGCAGGGCGGTCGAGACGAGCTTCACGAAGAAGCCTATCACACCCACGACGCCGAGGCCTAGGAGGACCAGCTTCAGGTAAAGGAAGAACTCCTCCGTGTCGCTCTTCCTCGACATCCTGAGGACTGCGCCCATCGACCGCAGAAAGTCACGCCAGGCCAATCGCTAAACTGGAACCCGATGCCCTAGACGTCTTTATATGGCTTGTTGAAGCCTTTGCAATTCCGCCCCTCCGCCTCGGCGAACCTTTTTGCGCGAGCACCCTGGGGCGGCTTCGATGGCCGCGCCCTCTCCGACGAGCAGCCCGACCTTCGTTCTGGTCGCCTCCTCCCGGAACATGGCCTCGATGACCATCAGGTCCGCCCTCATTGAGGGGCACGGGTTCGAGTCGACGGGGATAGCCTTCGGATCGTCCCCCCTCTACCAGAAAGGTTCGACGATCCTGGCGACGATCGACACCGAGATTATAGAGCCGCCCGACCTCGATGCCTACTTCCGCCCTCAGGCGTACGTCTTCCTCTCGACGCACAGGGCCGAGTCGGGGATCCCCTCGCTCACCGTCCACACGACGGGCAACTTCACCGACAGGGTCGTCCTCGGCGCAAGGCCCAGGGAAGTGGGGGTCATCGACCCTGACCTGCAGAAGAACTACCTTATCGCCCTGAACGAGAGGAGGTCGCGCCTCGACGGCTACGAGATGACCATCGAGGCCACCCACCACGGCCCCACCTCGCTGAGGAGACCAGTGCTGTTCGTGGAGCTGGGCTCGACGGAGAGGCAGTGGGGAGACGAGCGTGCGGCGGGGGTGATAGCGGACGCGCTGATGGCCTCGCTCGCTTCGGGCAAGAGGTGGGAGAAGGTCGCCCTGGCGTTCGGGGGGACCCACTACCCGCAGAAGTTCAACAGTGCTCTCCTGGGAGGGGAGTACGCGCTTTCTGCGGTGGTAGCAAAGCACTACCTCGAGTGGATAGACGAGGCCATCTTCGGGCAGATCATCCAGAAGACCACCCAGTTCCCCAGGTATGTCCTTATCGACTGGAAGGGCGCAGGGCCTCACAGGGAAAAGATAATATCACTCTCCAGGCAATTCGCGCTCGAAGTGATAAGGGCTTGAAACCAGAGAGATTCAGCGACTCCGTCTACACGATGACCTCGAGGATTCCCATGGGCAAGGTCAGCACCTACG
>JAFLZI010000019.1 GCA_029785625.1 Nitrososphaerota archaeon
ATCCCCGGGGCCTCCATCAGCTTCTTGAGGACCCCGACCATCGCCTTCAGGAGGTCATACCCCCTGAACGAGGCTTCAGCCGTGGGTAGCTTACTCGGGTTCCCCGGCCAGGGCTTCGGCTTCTCTCTCAAGCTCGGAAGCCGTCGCTCCGACGGTCTGCACCCTCCTCTCTTCCAGGACCTCCATGAACTCCCTCAACGACAGCCCCGCCCCCTGAGATGCCTTCCATAGCGACACCCTCCCCTTTTGGAACAGGCCCACCGCCCTGTCCACCTTCCATTCGCGGATGCCCGCGTCCAGGAGGCGCCTGGCCACCGCCGACCTGTCGCTCCGCTCCACTCTGGCTATCTCTTCGAGCTGCTTCAGCTTCTCCTTCTCGACTTTCACTGAGAGGACCTCGGACATGGTCTACAATACATCACGGTGTATACTTAAGGCTCCGGCCAGGATATCCGCGCCACGCCTTCGACCCCGGACCGCCGCGGCGCTACGGGCCCGGGGGCGACTCTCCTACCCCGAGCCCCTCAGCTTGGAGGCGATCACCTGGTCTATGGGGTCATAGAGCTCCAGCCTCTCGTCGATGATGCTGGCCTTCGCCTCCTTCACGCCGCGTATCGCCTTCACCTCTCTCTCCGCCCCTTCTGCGGCAGCGAGGTTAGGGAGGTAGATGGCGTAGACGCTGTACCTGGCCCACACCCCGGCGTAGAACAGGTCGTCGTCCAGGGCCTTCACTATCTCCCTGTCCACGGCCGACCGGTCTGCCCCCTGCTCGTATTGCACTACGACGTTCGCCTCCAGGCCTCCGCTGACAGCCCTCGTCTCGTGCAGCGCCATGGTGAACACAGCCATCCCAGCGACCATCCTGTCCAGCCGCCTCTTGACCGTCTTCGCCGACAGCGCCGTCTTCCGCGCCAGCTCGTCATAGGACTGCGACGCGTCAGGTCTCAGGGCCGCGAGTATCTCCCAGTCTGCCCGCTTGAGCTCGAGGTCGCACGGAGGGAAGACCACCTCGGTGAACACCGTCTCTGTCGCCCCTGCCATCTCCTTCACGAGCCTAATCTTCCTCTCCAGGGACTCCCCTCCCTCGTGGAAGAACACCAGTCCGATCATCCCGTCGAGGTGGGTCGCGACCAGCTGCATCCCCTCCACGAGGGCGAGCCTCCTCGCGAGCTTGGGCCTCGATGTCTCCCGAGGGGCGTGCATCCCGAGCGCAGCGACCTGCAGCCCGAGGATCCCCGGGTTCGGCTGCGCAACCACCCCGTTCAGTATCCCTGTCTCGAACATCCTCCGCATCCTGTTGCGGACGGTCTCCCCTGTCACCCCCAGCTGCTTCGAAATGATCTTGATGTTGGGGCGGACCTCGGGCCTGAAGGGGGCGGTCATATGGCCCTGGAGGAACCAGCGCAGGATGCCGATATCAATCCTGTCCAAATAGCGAAACGGAACCTGTCAGGCTGCACACCTTAAGGGTCTTCTTGTCCTCTTTTCCAAGGGCGGTTCCACTCGGACATATTACATGTGCAATCCCCAGCGAGCCGGTTTGTTCATGGGCGCGCAGGCCGAGAGAGCGCTTGACTCGAGTGCCCGCTCCGGAGGACCGTGCCGTTGCGGGGAGTCCGCAGGAGATCTTGCTTCGCTTCCGCCATGCATCAAGGTCGAAGCCTGATGAGGCCTCGGCGCGCTCCCTCTGTATCTCTGGCGTTGTTCCTGCTTGCATTGCTGCTCTTCGGCGCCGCGGCCCAGCTGCCTGTCGCCCATTCATTGAGCGCCGCAACGTCCATACCTGTTGGGACTGCCCCGAAGGGGATTGCCTACGACTCGGGCACAGGCGAAGTGTTCGTTCCCAATGAGGGATCGAACACAGTCTCCGTAGTGCCTGCCGTGGTTTCAACCACGACCTCCGTCTACTGCTATCCCTCGTCAGTGGGAGTCGGCTCGTCCGCCTCCTGCACGGCGACCGTGGCGGGCTCTACTCCGACCTCACAGGTGACGTTCTCGTCGAGCGGCAGCGGGTCTTTCTCGTCGACCACCTGTCAGCTCTCTTCGGGCAGCTGCGGGGTCACCTTCACCCCGTCCGTCACCGGGTCGCAGACCATAACCGCAACCTACGGCGGGGATTCCAACAACGGTCCCAGCAGCGGGACCGCTACGGTCGCCGGCATATCCATCGTCGCCAGCACCGCGAACGCCGACCCGTCATCGGCGTCAAACGATAGGAAGGTCGTCTTCGGCAGCGGCCTCTGGTGGGTCTTCTGGGCAGACGGCGGCGGTGTCGAGTACGCTACGTCCTCCGACGGGGCCACGTGGAGCGCGAAGACAACTGTCCCCTCGACCACAGGATTCGCGTCCACCTCGGGCTCGAACGGCGTCAGCGTATGGCTCAGCGGGACAACTGTCTCGCTCGTGATGGCCGAGAACGGCCTCTCCAGCTTCACCTTCGAACAGGGGGCTCTCAGCTCCGGCGGCACAATAACCTGGGGCTCGCAGAGCGTTGTGGGTACGGCATACCCGACCTGCTCGTCAGGTTCCTGCGTTGGCTCTGTGTCCGTAGTCGCAGACAGCTCTGGGAACATATGGGTCGCGGTCTCGACCCTTGACACCTCGGGAGGCTTCTCTTTCCCGACGTTCGAGACCTTCGAATACACCTCAAGCTGGGCCGCCGTCTCCCCTGTGGGCGGCCCGTTCCAGACGTCACCTGTGGCGAGCCCGACGCTTCTCGTCTCTCTCGTGAGCCTCAGCTCAGGTCAGGTGGGGATCTTGTACACCGCGAACGGCGGGAGCTCCAACCCGGCCGTCATAGACGTCTCCATCTACTCCTCGGGTTCGTGGAGCACCATCGTCCCCACCCAGAACAGCTACTACTCCTTCTCGGCCGTAGGTTATGGAAGCACCGTGTACGTCGCAGGCATAGAGAGCGGAGCAAGCTTCACGGAGCCACTCTACTTCTGGACCTACGCCCTGGGGCAGAGTTCGCCCATCGGCACCGAGGTCTCTCTCGATTCATGCTCGGCCACCTCGAGCGAGTGCGGGACTGCTTCCATCGCGCTCGCCTCGGGAACCCTGGTGGTGGCCTACGGCCTAGGCGGCGTCAGCCCGCCGAACCTGTACTATCAGTACAGCACGAACCTCGGGTCCTCGTGGAGCGCGGTGCAGACCATGGACACCTACGACACGACTACCCTTCAGAGCATCTCGGCCCAGTATGACTCTTCCACGAACTCGGTCGGCGTGATCTGGGGTGATTACGTGAGCGCAAATTTCAACCTCCGCTTCGCCGAAGTCACGGTCCCTGCCCCCGCCCAGGTCACCGTATCTCTCACCCTGAACGCAGACTCTTCCAGCACGGCAGTCTCTGCCACCAACTACTTCACCGTGTCCTACACCTCGGGAGGAAGCGCCCAGACCGCTCAGTACACCGGGACCCCGCTATCCTTCCAGGCCGACGCGAACACCAACGTCGAGGTCTCAGCGACCACCTCCGCCTCCTCCTCGACCGAACAGTGGTGCCTTTCGTTTTCAGCCTCCGCCTGCCAGACCACCACCTTCAGCACCGGTTCATCCGGCGCCACCGCGACCTACTACTACTACGACCTCCTGACAGAGCCCGTCTCGTATTCCCTCCTCGGCGGGGGCTCCTACGTGCCTCCCTCGCCCCCCCAGTCTCCGCATCTGTCCTACGCCACAGCCCCGAGCGCCGCGGGCTCCGGCGACTCCCCGCTCGTAGAGGGCTCCCCGGGGGTCAGCGGCCTGGTGCTCCCCAACACCCCTGCCATCGACTTCTACATACTGAAGGGGACAACCGCGACCGTCAACGAGTACCTCGGAGGCGCGGGGACCGGCGAGCAGTGGGCCCTGTCTTCCAACACCGCCACTTTCTCGACGGTGAACATGGTCCCGGTGGGCCGGTGGGTCGTCACCTCCGCCAACCAAATCGACGACCCCATGAACTTCCAGCACCAGTACCAGGTCACATTCGCCTCTAACCCGTCCTCAAGCGGATCCACCGCCCCCTCGGGCACCTCCGTCTGGGAGGACGCCGGCTCCCCCGGTATATCGATCGCCGCCACCGCCAACCCTGGTTACACTTTCTCGAGCTGGAGCTCTTCGACCGGCTCCATCACCTTCTCGAGCGGCTCGTCGTCGTCGACCACCGCGTCAATCGGCGGGACAGGGACGATCACCGCGAACTTCGCCTCCTCCGCCCCTTCCCAGACGCAGGTCTCGATCACCCTGACACCCGACTCCTCGGGGAGCTCAGCCCTCAGCGCGTCCAATTACTTCACCGTCTCGTACACATCCGGGGGGGCTCCGGCTACGGCAGACTACACCGGCTCGCCTCTTCTGCTTACTGTCGACGTGTCGACCACCGTTACGATCTCCGCCGCTACCTCTGGTTCAAACCAAGGCGAGATGTGGTGCCTGACCGGCCCCGCCGCCTTCGGGAACGTCTGTGGAGACGGCGCCACGATATCCGTGGGGGCGAGCCCGGCATCGGCGAGCTACTACTACTATGACCTCATCGGCGAGCCCGCGGCGTACGCGGTCGTCGACGGAGGTTCCCCTTCTGCCCCTTCGGTCACCTACGTCACCGCGCCCTCGGTCTTCACCTACGGAACCTCCCCTCCTGCCAGCGACTCCCCTCTCTCCGTTACGTCAGTGCTTCCGGTCTACAACCCCATGGGAGCGCCCCCCATCGTATACGCCCTCAGGGGCACCACGGTGTCGGTCCCTGACGTCATCGCAGGGGGGGCTGGCGAGCAGTGGATGGTGGTCTCCTCGACCGCGACCGTCTCCGGCGGCGCTGCGACATGGACGGCAGGTGGAGCGAACCCTGTCGACGTCCCCATCAACTACTATCATCAGTATCAGATCACCTTCGCGTCGAACCCAGGCGCAGGAGGGACGACCACCCCGTCCGGGACTTCGGTCTGGGAGGACGCCGCGTCTCTCCCGATCACCGCCACCGCCAGCACAGGGTACGCCTTCAACGCCTGGAGTTCGTCCTCCGGCTCCATCACCTTCGCAAGCTCGTCCTCGGCGTCGACCACGGCCACAATCGGAGCGTCCGGGACGATAACCGCCGACTTCGGGCTCCCGTCGATAGCGCTCAACCCGACGTCAGGACCAGTTGGCACCACCACCCAGGTCACTGGGAGCGGCTTCCCTGCCAGCACCCAGTTCAACATTTGCGCCAGCACGAGCTCCTCCGCATGCGTGGGACCGTTCCCCTCTGGGACCGCGAACAGCGACGGGAGCGGCGCGGTCGCTTCATGCACCACCACTCCTCCGGGCGGGACGATGACCCCCTGCACCATAACCTTCCCCGCCGGCACCGCCGTGGGGACATACTACGTCGTCCTTCTCTCGACGTTAGGGCCCGTCCTCGCCTACGCCCAGTTCACCGTGACATCCGGGGCCGTCACTTTCACCGAGACGGGCCTCCCTGCCAGCACGAGCTGGGGGGTGACCTTCAACAGCGTCCCTCTGACGTCGACCGGGACCTCGCTGACCACCGGGGCCCTTTCGGTGGGGTCTTACTCATGGTCAGTCCCGGCCGTGGCATGCGGGACCGGGTGCCGCTACGTTCCGTCTCCCGGGAGCGGGTCGACCACAGTCCCGGCAGGGTCTGCGGTCAGCATCGTGTTCACCAAGGAGTACTCCCTCTCGATGAGCTACTCTATCAGCGTCGACGGGGCTCCGGCTTCCCTCCCTGCCGGCTTCACGGCCCCCACCCTGAGCTACACCTCCGACGGCTCCCCGGCGACGGCTGCGCTGACCACCGCCGCAGCGCCCTTCTGGGTCGACTCCGGGACCACCTGGTCTGTCACCAACCCGCTCGCCGGCTCAGGGAGCACGGAGCGGTTCTACACCGGGGCCCCGTCAGGCTCGTCCAGCGCCTCGACGGCCGTGGTTGTCTCCTACTTCGAGCAATGGTACACCACCCTCAGCCTCCTGCCGGCAGGGTCGAGCGCCCCCATCGCCTCACCCAACTGCTTCACGGTCTCCTACACAAGCCTGGGGGTCTCCGGCCAGACGCAGCAGCAGTGCTCGCAGACCCTCAGCGAGTGGATGGACGCAGGGAGCGGTGCGGGCGGCCTCTCAATCCCCGGCAAGTCGAGCGGCTCGACCTCGTCTGAGGAGTGGTGCATCGATGCGACATGCGCGGCCGTGGGGATCACCGTCCAGGGGTCACAGCTGACCCCGACCCTGTATTACTACGACCTCCTCCTACAGACTGTCCAGTATTCGATCACTGGCGCCCCCCCGAGCTCCCCGGTCGTCCTCGACTACGCCACCATCCCCGCGAGCGGGAGCGTCAACGGGAACTCGGCGTCCGCGGTCGTCGACCTGACCTCGTCTCCTCAGTCGATATGGGCCCTGAGGGGGACCTCGGCAACCGCGCCGGTCTCGATAGCGGGTGCAACCGGCATAAGGTGGCTCGTCCACACCTCTGCGACGATATCCAACGGCCAGGTCGTCTGGACCATCGGCGCGGCCAACGCCGTCGACAACCCGGTCTACTACTATGAGCAGTTCGCGCTCACCCTGAGCTACTCGGTCTCCGATGGCGGGTCCCCGACCGCCCCGGCCTTCACCGCCGGGAACCTAACCGGCACGTCGACGGTCACCCTCCCTCTCTCCCCGACCACGAAGCTGGCCTGGTTCAACTCAGGCGCGAGCTACACCGTGACCGACCCGCTGACCGGCTCCACGTCGACGGAGAGGTGGTACGCCCTCTCCAGCTCGGGCACGGTGGCGTCCCCGGCGACCATCAGCGTCGTCTACTACCACCAGTACTTGTTGGACTTCGTCACCAGCGGGAGCGGGACGATCACCCTCAACGGGGACCGCTGGGAGAACGCCAGCGTCCAAGTGGATATAGCGGCCACCCCCGCGGCCCCCTCGGACTTCCTGACCTGGGTCTCCAACACCTCCTCCATAGTCTTCGGGGACCAGTACGCCTCCACCACCTGGCTGTACGTCAGCGGCCCCGCGCTCGTGACCGGAGAGTTCGGCCTGCCCTCGCTGGCTGCCAGTCCATCCTTCGGCCCGGCCGGAACCTCGGTGACGCTCACTGGGGTCAACTACACCAGCGAGGCCACCTACAATTACTGCTTCGAGCCCGGGGTGACGTCCTCTCCGGCGGTCTGCTCCTCGACAGCCCAGTTCAGGGTCAGCTTCGTGACGGGCACCGGCTACATCCCTCCGGGGACCGCCATCACGATCCCCCAGGGCGCCTCCACCGGGCTCATTGTCGTTAGCGGCGCCGCCTCCGGCGCCGTCGTGGCCTCGGCCCTCTTCACCGTGACCACCCCCTCGATCACGACGAGCCCGTCGTCGGGCGCAGCAGGGACCTCCTTCGCCGTCGGCGGCACGGGGCTGGCGCCGGACACGGAGTACAACACCTGCATCGCCTTCGGGGCCTCGGGGCCGCCGACCCAGGCGTGCCAGGCGTACATCTACGCGATAGGGGGCCAGAGCGGCAGCTCGCCAGCCCTGTCCACAGTCGAAGTCTTCGACCCAGCGACCAACGCCTGGTCGACCGTGGCCAGCCTCCCAGAAGCCGTGACCAACGCGACCGCCTTCAGCGTGGGGGGTATGATCTACGTGGTCGGAGGGGTCGACTCCGCCGGGTCTCCCGTCTCCGTGACCCAAGTCTACGACCCTGCCACCAATTCCTGGTCGACGGGCCCTGCCTACCCCTTGGCCGACTCAGGGCTCGCGTCCGCCTCCAACGGGACCCTCGGCTTCGCTTTCGGCGGAACCGGAGCGTCCGGCGTCCTCGGTTCGAACTACCTCTTCAGCCCGTCCGCCTACTGTTGGTCGACCGAGCCGATGTGCGGCTCCGTGGCTTTCCTCCCGACGGCGAGGACCGCCCTGGCCAGCGCCTACCTGGGAGGGGAGGCCTACTCCATCGGAGGAAGGGCCTCGGGGACCGTCCTCGGGACCGTCGAAGCCTACAACACCACTGACAACTGCTG
>JAFLZI010000001.1 GCA_029785625.1 Nitrososphaerota archaeon
GGCCACCGTCAGGATCGACGCCATGGAGAAGGCGGCAGGCGAGACGAAGTACACGACCGACAACGTCCACGAGGACGCCCTCTACGTCAGGGTGGTCAGGTCTCCGCACCCCCACGCCCTGATACGGCGCGTCGACGGCTCGTCGGCGGAGGGGGTCCAGGGGGTCGTCAAGGTCGTGACGGCGAGGGACGTCCCCGGCTCTAACTACATCGGGTATGTGGTCCCAGACAGGCCCCTGCTCTGCCAAGACAAGGTGAGATTCGTGGGTGATTCGGTCGCGCTCGTGGTGGCCGACACCCCGGAGTCCGCAGAGCTGGGGGTGAGGGAGGTGAAGGTCGAATACCAAGAGCTCCCCGCCGTCCTCGACCCCCGTGAAGCGCTTCGCGAGGGCGCCCCGCCGATACACCCGGGGGGGAACCTGACTGCGAGGCAGCTGGTCAGGAGGGGGGACGCCGTGAAGGGGCTCGCGGAGGCGGACTTCGTGCTGCGCGGGACCTACAGCACCCCTGTCCAGGAGCAGGCATATCTGGAGACGGAGGCGGCCCTGGCCTACCCCCGCAGCAGGGGGGTAACGGTCCTTGGCTCCATGCAGAACCCGTTCATGGTGAAGAAGGCTGTCGCGGCCGTGCTGGGGGGCGCGGCGCCCGACGTCCGCATCATACAGGCACCCACCGGGGGCGGGTTCGGAGGGAAACAGGACGCGCCGGACGAGGTCTGCTCGATGGCGGCCCTCGGCGCCTGGCTGACGAAGAAGCCCGCCCTCCTGGCGTTCTCCAGGAAGGAGTCGACGGCGTTCCACCCCAAGCGCCACCCCATGGTCTTCGAAAGGGAGATGGGGGTCTCTTCCGACGGCAGAATAACGGCGGTCAGGGCCAACATACTCTCCGACGGCGGAGCCTACGCCTCCCTGAGCGAACGTGTGCTCTTCGTGGCTACCACGGTGGCTGCCGGCCCCTACGATGTGCCCAACGTGCATGTGGACGGCACGGTGGTCTACACCAATAACGTCCCCATGGGCGCCTTCAGGGGGTTCGGGAAGCCGCAGGCGGTCTTCGCCGCGGAACTGCAGATGGACGAAGCGGCGGAGAAGCTCCGGATGGACCCCGCCGAGTTCAGGCTCCGCAACGTCCTCAGGAGCGGGTCGACCACCCCCACAGGGCAGGTCCTGACAGGCGGTGTCGGGCTGGAGGAGTGCCTTCTCCAGGCGAGGGCGGCGTCGGGGTGGGGGAGGAAGCGCGCGGCGGGGCGGGGGACGGGGGCGAAGCGGCGCGGGGTCGGCATGGCCTGCTCGATTCATCCCGAGGGGCTCACGGGGGAGGCGGATGCGGCGACGGCGTCGGTCGAGGTAACCTCCGACGGGCGCGTGATCGTGAGGACGAGCCTGACGGAGTACGGGCAGGGTATCCACACCGGCTTCGTCCGTATAGCTTCGAAGGTGCTGGGGACGAGCCCGAGGAGGGTGTCGATCGAGAACCCGGACACGGCCCTGGTCCCCGACACCGGCCCTACCGTGGCTTCCCGGAGCACGGTCTTCGGAGGGAAAGCGGTCCTCCTCGCGGCGGAGAAGCTCAGAGGGACTCTGTCGAAGGTCGCGTCCGAGATGCTCTCCTCTCCCGCCGAGGAGTTGGTCTTCGAGCGCGACGTGGTGAGGGGCCGGGAGGGAGAGGCGGGGTTCGATGAAGTCGTCTCCGAGTGCCTCAGGAGAGGGATCAAGCTGAACGAAGAAGGGAGAGTGGTGAAGCCGATGCCGTTCTGGGACAAAGAGGCCGGGCGCGGGGACCTGGCGCCCTCCTACTGCTTCGCCGTCCACGTGGCCGAGGTCGAGGTGGACGTGGAGACAGGGAAGGTGGACGTGGTGAACTACACCGCGGCCCACGAGTCCGGGAAGGTCATAGCCAGGGACCAGTTCGAGAGCCAGATCATCGGAGGGGTGGCCCAAGGGCTGGGGTACGCCCTAATGGAGGAGCTGATCATGAGCGGCGGGGTGATAAGGAACAAGACGTTCCTCGACTACCACATCCCTACAGCGGCCGATGTCCCCGACGTCAAGGTCCTGGTGGTCGAGGAGCCCGACGAGTTCGGGCCCTTCGGGGCGAAGGGGATCGGAGAGGGGGGGCTAGAGCCTGTGGCCGGGGCGGTCGCCAACGCGCTCTACGACGCCCTCGGGTTCCCCATCCGCAGGTTCCCATTCACCCCCGAGAGAGTCTCGGACGCCATCGAGGAGAAAGGGAGGCGGGTGAGGTGAGGCCTTTCCAGTACCTGGCCCCTTTCCCGAGCTTCAGGTACCTGGCGCCGAAGAGCGTCGGAGAGCTGCTGGACTCCCTCGAAGTCGGGGGGGAGGGCTCGGTTGTCATAGCCGGCGGGACAGACCTTATGATGGCCCTGAAGGAGCGGACGACGACTCCGGACGCGGTCATCGACATTAGCCGCCTCGGCAGGGAGCTGGGAGGGATACGAAAGGGCGGGGGAGCGCTGCGCATCGGCGCCCTGACGACCTTCGCGGAGATAGAGGCGAGCCAGCTTGTCGACAGGTTCGCGGAAGCGCTTAAGACAGCCGCGGCCAACGTGGGGACCCTCCAGATCAGGAACCTGGCCACCATAGGTGGCAACCTCGCCACGGCCTCCCCGGCCGGAGACTCGGCCCCCCCTCTGATAGCCTTGGGGGCGCGCGTGAAGATTCTGAGCAGGTCGGGCGAGAGGACGGTCCCTGTCGAGAGCTTCTTCAGGGGGGTCAAGAAGAACGCCCTCCTCAGGGGGGAGGTGGTGGCTGAGGTCGCCCTGCCGGCGCGGGAGGGGGTTTCGAGCGCCTGGGCGAGGGGGGCCGTGAGGAACGAGAACGCTCTGTCCACGGTCTCGGTGGCGGTCTCGGCGTCCATAGCTAACGGAAGGTTTGGGGAGAGCAGGGTGGCGCTAGGGGCGGTCGCGCCCACCCCGATGCTCGCGGAGAAGAGCTCCAAGCTGATGACGGAGGGGGATGCCACGGCAGAGAAGGCCGAGGAGGTCGCGGCGCTCGCCGCGGAGGAGGCAAGGCCGATAACAGACATAAGGGCTAGCGCCGCCTACAGGAAGCGCCTGGTCTTCGTGCTCACCAGGAGGCTCATCGCGGGGCTCCTCTCGGAGGCGGGGGCCGCATGAGCGGCAAGGTCAGGGCGAGGTTCAAGCTCAACGGTGAGGACGTGACTGCCGAGATGGAGCCGAACCAGACTCTGTGCGACTACCTGCATGACGTGGCGGAGAAGACAGGGGTGAAGAAGGGGTGCGACACCGGCGAGTGCGGGGCGTGCACCGTCCTGATGGACGACAAGCCGGTGACCTCATGCCTCGTCCTGGCGCCCCAGGTCGACGGCCGGGAGGTGGTCACGGTCGAGGGGCTCGGAACGAAGTCCCGGCCCAGCCCCGTCCAGTGGGCCTTCGTCGAATTGGACGCCGTCCAGTGCGGGTACTGCATCCCGGGGATGATCGTGACCCTGTCCTGGATACTCGAGCACGCGCCCCAGGCCTCCGACAGCGAGGTCAGGCGCCTGATGTCGGGGAACCTCTGCAGATGCACAGGTTACCTGCAGCAGGTCGAGGCGGTGAGGAGGGCCGCAAAGAGGGCGGCGGCCGGCGGCGCCCCGGAACCGCACGACATTTATTAGCCTCTGGCTAGAGCGGCCGTCAATGGCCGTCGGGGTGCGCGAGTACGTCGAGGCGGCCCTGGGGAAGCGCCCGCTGACGCTGCTCATTAGAGGGGCGAAGCTGGTTAACGTGAACACGGGGGAGATATACCCAGCCTCCATAGGCTCCTACGGGGACAGGATAGTCTACGTCGGCCCCGGCGGGAGGGCCCCGCCCGCCGAGGATGTCATCGACGCCAGGGGGGCCTACGCCCTCCCCGGCTTCATAGACACCCACCTGCATGTGGAGAGCACGATGCTGACGCCGGCGAGGTTCGCGGAGGCGGTCATCCCCCACGGAACGACCACGGCGTTCGCCGACCCCCACGAGATCGCCAACGTCCTCGGCAAGGACGGGGTGAGGATGATGGTGGAGAACGCGAAGGGGCTTCCGATGAAGCTGTACTTCCTGGCGCCCACCTGCGTCCCCGAGTCGCCGGCTGTCACATCGGGAGCCGAGATATCCCCCGCCGACGTCGCGGAGATGGTCTCCTGGGAAGGCGTCGCGGGGCTGGGGGAGGTGATGGACTTCGACGCCGTTCTCGCCATGACCCCCAAGATGGAGGAGATACTGGAGATAGGGCGGAGGCTCGGGCTGCTCATCGACGGCCACAGTCCCCTGCTCTCCGGCCGGGAGTTGTCGGGGTACATGGCCGCCGGCCCCGACTCGGACCACGAGAACTTTACTGTGGAGTCGATGCTGGAGAAGCTCCGCGCCGGGATGTACGTGAAGCTCCGGCCACCGTACGTCGCGAACACCAGGAAGTTCGTCGCCGCCCTGAAGGAGCTGCCCACGCCCTGGAATGTCATCATGGTCACGGACGACGTGATGCCCGACAACCTGGAACGGCTGGGTCACCTAGACTACAACTGCAGGTCGTTCATAGAGGCAGGGATGGACCCCATTGAGGCGATCAGGAGCTGCACGCTCAGGCCCGCGCAGCACGTCAGGATGCCCCAGCTGGGGGCCCTGTCCCCGGGGAAGGCGGCCGACGTAGTCCTCGTCGACAACCTGAAGAGGCTCAGGGTCCAGGCCGTGGTCTCGGACGGGGTCCTGGTCGCAAGGGGAGGGAAGATGCTGTCGCGGTGGGCCCCCAGGCCCTTTGGCAGGAGGGCCCTGGACACCATGAAGACCGGGACGCTCGGCCCCGACGACTTCGTGGTGAAGCCCCCGGTGGCGGACGGGGCGCTGACCGTCAACGCCATAGACTTCGGCCTTGTCCGGTCGCCCAAAGACCCCGCCGAGGCTTTCATGGAGTCCGTGCTCACCACACTGACCAGGGCTGAGGTGAGGGCGGAGGGGGGCCTCCTGAAGCTCGACGACCTGGCGGTGGTGCTTGTCTTTGACAGGCACCGCGGCGTCAAGCGGCGCTCCTTCGGCTTCGCCAGGAACCTCATGAAGAGGGGCGCCATCGCCTCGTCTGTGGCCCACGACGGACACAACCTGGTCGTGATGGGGAAGGACCAGAGGGACATGCAGGCCGCCGCGGAGATGGTCACGAGGGGGAAGGGCGGAATCGCCGCCGTCGACTCGAAGCCCCTCGCCTTCGTGGACCTCCCCGTGGCCGGGCTGATGTCGGAGGAGGGGCTGGGCGAGGTCTCGAAGAAGATGAGGGGGCTGAGGTCAGCGTTCAAGAAGATGGGGGTCATAGACCACCCCTACATGCCGGTTGTGGCGCTCCTGACGCTGTCGGTCATACCTCACGCGAGGATCACGGACAAAGGCGTCTATGATGTGGACGGCCGGCGGTTCGTGGAGCCGTTCATCCCCGGTGAGAACCCTTAGATTGTGAAGCGATGGGGGCTCCCGCCTTGGGTTCTGTGCTGATAGAAGGGGGGACCGTGGTGACCATGGACCGCGGCCGCAGGACACTGGAGGACGCCTCCGTGCTCGTGGAGGACGGAAAGGTCGCGGCGGTGGGACGGCGGGACTCGGTCGGAGGGAAGCGGGCGGAGGAGAGGATAGACGCCCGAGGGATGGCGGTGATACCGGGCCTCGTGGACACACACTTGCACCTGGCCCAGAGCCTGATTAGAGGGTACGCGGACGACCTCTCGCTGATCGGGTGGTTGAGGGAGCGGGTCTGGCCGATGCAGGGGAACTTCACGAAGGAAGACGGGAGGGCGAGCGCCCGGCTCTCCCTGCTCGAGATGATGAAGAGCGGCACCACCTCGTTCGTCGGGGTGGACGTGGTCTCCAGGTACGGGTTCGAGGGGATAGCGGAGGAGGTCTCCGCGTCTGGGATGAGGGGGGCACTCGCGAAATCGATAATGGACAGCGGGAGCTACGGCGGGGAGAGGCGCATAATGCACCCCGGGCTGATCGAGGAAAGAGCGGAGTCCCTGGCGGAAGCGAAGTCCATGGCCGGGAGATGGAACGGGGTCAGGGACGGCCGGGTGAAAATCTGGCTCGCGCCCCGCTCCTTGGGAGGGTGTAGCCGCGGCCTCTACGAAGAGGTGGCCGAACTAGCTGTCGGCCTGAAGACGGGTGTCACCATGCACCTGGCCGAGGTCAAGGAGGACGTCAGGTACGCCAAGGAGGCGTTCGGGATGACCCCGGTCGAGTTCGCGGAAGCCGTCGGCCTCGCGGGGCCGCACGTCCTCTTCGCGCACATGGTCTGGGCAGACGACAGGGAGATCGGCCGGCTGGCCGCGACGAAGACGAACGTGGCGCACAACCCTTCGTCCAACCTCAAGCTGGCGTCGGGGGTCCCCCGGGTCCCGGAGATGCTCGAAGCGGGGGTGAACGTCGGCCTCGGGTGCGACGGGGCGCCGTGCAACAACAGCTACGACATGGTCAGGGAGATGAAGCTCGCGGCCGTCATCCAGAAGGCGAGGCTCCTCGACCCGACGGCTATGCCCGCGCAGAGGGTGCTCGAGATGGCCACCATCGGCGGGGCCAGGGCCATGGGGATGGAGAAGGACGTGGGCTCAATCGAGGTAGGGAAGAGGGCGGACCTGGTGCTGGTCGACCTCCGCAAGCCCCACCTCACCCCCCACCCGAATGTCGTCTCAAGCATCGTCTATTCGGCGATGGGGAGCGACGTGGACACGGTGATGGTGGAGGGCAAGGTGATAGTGAAGGGGGGGTCGAGCCTGACCCTCGACGAAGCCGCCGTGGTGCGCGAGGCCAGCGAGAGGGCCGCCGGGCTGGCGGAGCGGAGCGGCATAAGGGCGGGGGACTAACTAGGCCGGGCCTGGCAGGACGGAGGGCGCGCCGAGGGGGGTCGCGCCTGCTCGGGAGCCGGAGGGGCGCCCAAGACGGACAGGGGGCCTAATCGGAGGGAACCGCCGCCGAGCCTCAGCTATCCGGGCTCCTTCCGACCCTTCTCCCTCGGGGTCGGGTCCGCGGTGATCCGGGTCCCCGAACCCCCTTCAAGCGCCTCGGCTCCCTTCCTGAACGAGGCTATGACCCCGAGAGCGCCTCCCCGCTCGACGAACCGGACGCAGGCGAGCACCTTGGGGCCCATGCTGCCGGCCGGGAAGTGTCCTTCGCCGGCGTGCCGCCGGGCTTCAGTCGCCGTCATCCTGTCGATCCCCCTCTCGCCTGGCTTTCCGTAGCTGAGCTTGACCTTCTCCACGTCCGTGAGGATGAGGAGGGCATCGGCGTCCACCGCCTCGGCGAGCTTCTCGGCCGCCAGGTCCTTGTCCACGACCGCGTCGACCCCCCGCAGCCTCCCCCGGCGGTCGGGGACTACGGGTACCCCACCTCCCCCGGAGGCGACGACTATGGCCCCCGACCTGACCAGGGTCGAAATCGCCCCCGCCTCGACAATCCCTATGGGCTCGGGGGAGGGGACGACCCTCCGGAAGGCTCTCGCGCCGCGGGGCTTCACGCGCCTGATGACATACCCCCTCTCCTTGGCGAGCCTCTTCGCGGTCCCCTGGTCGTAGAACGGGCCTATCGGCTTGGTCGGGTCCCCGAACGCCCCGTCTTTGGCATCGACCAGCACCTGAGTCACGACGGAGACCACCGGGCGGGCGATCGAGCACTCCTTCAGGGCGTTCCCGATCTCCCTCTGCAGGAGATAGCCGATCTGACCCTGGGTCATAGAGTCCAGGACGTGCAGAGGCTGAGGGGGGACGTCAGCTGCCGACAGCTCCTGCTGCAGCGCCAGGTTTCCGACCTGCGGGCCGTTCCCATGGGTGAGGACGACCTGGTGGCCCGCCTTGACAATCTCGAGGATCTGCCGCGATGCCGCGAGCGCGTTCCGGACCTGGGCCGCGTACACCCCCTGCCGCGTTTTGCCGTCGAGCGCGTTCCCCCCCAGGGCGACGACGACCCTCAAGCGGTGGAGCTCCAGGGGCCTGTCATTGCTGACGGTGCGTCTTCTTTGATAGTTAAGCCCTTGTCGCGGCTGCGTTGGCTCTGTCCCGTATTCTTGGTGGTTCATGAGGCTGTCCCGCCTTTGGTGGTGAGTGCGCCTCTCATCAGCGAGAGCCATTTGTTTTCTCCTTCCACCACCAAGCCCGCCCTCTGCGCGGGAGTCTGCCCCTCTAAGGCTTGGTGGGGCTTGACGAAGTTATAGTGAATCCTCGCCCCTTCCGCGAGAGGGGCCTTCATGCTCTTCCAACCCCTCTGAACCTTCACCCTCTCATGTAGCGTCCCGTTCAGCCTCTCAATCCGGTTGTTGTGGGCGTGGGGCTTCCCGACCCCCTCCGCGCGACCAACTCCGGCAACCTTGTACAGGAGAAGATAGTCGGCCAGGACATACCTGTCGTGGAGTCTCAGAGGCCTGAGCGGCTCCCGCTCGACCTTCAGGCCGAACTCCATCTCCGCTCTGACAGGATAGCCGTGGCCTACAGGAAGTGGCTCGGGGGACTGGGCCTGTCATTCGGGACCGCATAGAAAGACTCCAAACCCTACCGTGGCAGGAGAGAGCCAGCGGCGAGCATCGATCTCGCGACCTTTCGCTTACGAGGCGAACGCTCTACCAGGCTGAGCTACGCTGGCTCGGGTTCGGCCCCTCTCGTCATGCAATAAAGCCTTGACCTGGATACAGGGCTCATCGGACCAGGTCGAGATACTTGAGGCCCGTGCCTGTGTTGTAGAGCAGCACCTCCTCGTCCCTCGCGACCGCCCCCGCTTCGAGGAGCCTGCGATGCCCCGCGAGCGTGGCCGCGCCCTCCGGGCTCGCGAACACCCCTTCCTTGGCGAGCGACTTCATCGCTTCGAGTATCTCAGGGTCGGGGACGGCCACGGCCCCTCCCCCGCTCTCGCGCAGTACCGCCACAATCTGCTTGCCCGCGAACGGCCTCGGCACCCGGAGCCCAACCGCTATCGTAGTGCCGTCAGGGAAGCCTGGGTCGGGGGCATCCTTCCCAGTGTCCAAAGCATCAACTATCGGCGCGCACGCTTCCGACTGAACGGAGAACATCTTGGGCCTGTCGCTCCCGAGGAGGCCCAGTTTCTCCATCTCGTCCAACGCTTTCCACATGCCCAGGAGGCCCGTCCCGCCTCCCGTGGGGTAGATTATCGCCCCTGGGAGCTCGAAGTCTGTCTGCTCGGCGACCTCGTAGCCCATCGTCTTCTTCCCCTCCAGCCGGTAGGGCTCCTTGAGGGTGGACATGTCGAAGTAGCCGTCCATCTGCGTCCTCATCCTCGCCCCCGCGTCGCCTATGTTCCCCTCCACCTGCACCACCTCCGCGCCGTATTGGACGCACTCCTTCACTATCGATTGTGGAGTCTCCGTGGGCATGAAGACCCGGGCGGCCAGCCCTCCCCGGGCGGCATAGCACGCCAGGGCCGAGCCGGCGTTCCCAGCTGACGGCACGACGAGCTTCTTCAAGCCGAGGTCCTTAGCCTTTGACACGGCCACCGCCATCCCCCTGGCCTTGAAGGTCCCCGTAGGGATGAGCCCGTCGTCCTTGAGAAGCAGCCCAGACTTCAGCCTCACCACCGGGGTCATCCCCTCTCCAAGCGTCACCACGTTCTGGGGCGCGATGCCGGGGAGGACCTCTGAATATCTCCAGAGGGTCTTCTGTCTCCGCCGGAGGCTCTCCTGGGTGAGCGTCTCCTTGGCCTTCTCATAGTCATACAGGCAGCTCAGGATTGACCCGCAATCGGGGCACGTGCCGAGCGGCCTATCCTGGGCGAATCCCCTCATACAGGAGGTACACCTGACCTCCAGGATGGTGGACGCTTCAGTGGCTCGTCCCCGGCTGTTCATCATTCTCACGCGCGTCCGTTCCGGCCATTAACCCTTCGCAGGCTTTTTAGAACGTCGGCCGGGGGCGAGGCTTGCGCGGGGGTCGCCCAGCATGGTCAACGGCGTGGGACTGAGGCTCCCATCCCTTAGGGGTTCGAGGGTTCGAATCCCTCCCCCCGCACCACAACCCCCCGCCGCCAAGGAGACGGGACAGAGCCTTCGCCGCCGCAGCCAAGGTTTAAGCCCACGATGCCCTGCTACAACAGGGTGGAGCACAGGGAAGGATACGCGTCCGTGCTCGGGTTCGACCTTTTCTACAGGCAGTTCGGCGAGCCCGTGAGGGGGGACGTCCTCGGCCTCCACGGGGGCCCTGGGATGACACACGACTACCTGCTCTCCTTGGCTGACCTGGCGGAGCACGGCTACCGGGTGACCCTCTACGACCAGTTAGGCTGCGGCAAGTCGCAGGTACCGAAGGACCCTGCCCTCTTCGTGCCGGAGCACTACGTAGAGGAGGTGGACGCGTTCAGGAAGGAGATGAAGCTGGGCCGGCCGCATCTCATAGGCTCCAGCTGGGGCGGGATGCTCGCGATCGCATATGCCCTGAAGTACCAGGGGAACATGTCGACGCTGACCACTGTGGGGGGCCTTCACAGCGTCCCCCTCACCGTAAGAGAGATGCAGCGGATGAAAAAGAGGCTCCCCGCCGGCGTCCAGGCCACCATGGCGAAGTACGAGTCTCTGGGAGAGTACGCGAACCCGGAGTACGCAGACGCGGTCATGGTCTACTACAAGAAGCACCTGTGCAGGCTCGATCCATGGCCAGACGAAGTGAGCTACTCTCTGAAACACGTCAGCAAACCGGTGTATGGGACGATGAACGGCCCGAACGAGTTCACTATAACCGGCAACATCCGCTATTGGGACGTGACCAGCCAGCTGCGCACCATAAGGGTCCCGACCCTCGTCCTCGGAGGGAGGTACGACGAGGTCTCGCCAGTGGTCGCCAGGGAGATCCACAAGCACGTCAAGGGGTCAGAGTTGACCGTCTTCCCGAAGAGCTCCCATCTCCCCTTCTGGGAAGAGCGGGGTGCCTTCATGAAAAGAGTCCTCCGCTTTCTAGGCTCGCACTACAGCTGACGGCCCGCGGTCTTGGCCGAGAATCGACTCAATGGGCCCACCCAGGCAGCCATCGCTGTGAGGCACCGAGGGTGGGGGTATCAGGACCTGGGCCGCTCTGCCGTCGTTCCAGCCACAGATCCTTCTGCCGCCTCGAACTCTCGCACCGACCCCTCCTGTCCCTGCTCTACGAACTCAGGCTTCAGCGACCGCAGCACAGCTATCGCCTCGTCGGCCCTCAGGCGTCGCGTCCGGATGAGATAGGCCGCCAGCACGCACCCGGTCCTCCCTTCTCCTGCGAGGCAGTGCACCATGACCGCCTTCCCCTCCTTCCTGCGGTCTAGGATGTACCCTACCGCCCTTTCCATGGACTCGACGCTGGGGGGGAGGTGGTCGTGCATCGATACATGCCCAACGTCCAAGGGGTACCCGGCTGTCCACGCCGCCGGCAGCGGCCGCTCCGTGAGCGTGAGGACACTGCGTATGCCGTTTTTCACCAGCCATCCCACCTGCTCCCTGGAAGCAGGGTACCCGGACCCAGCAAGGGAGGTGCCTTCAATCCAGACGAACCCAGTGGGCTCGTCAGCCGCCAACGCTCTGACCCTCCTTAGGAAGACCCCGCCGGTGCCCAAAATCGGGACTTTCTGGTCCCTGCTGTTTTAGAACCTTTAGGCTTGGACTACTTCGAGGCGCCCGTAGCGGCCGACGTTCAGCCGCAGCTCCCCGCGGAAGCTGTTCGTGTAGCCGTTGGTTATCCTCACCTTGGAGCCCTGCTTCACCATGTCAATCTGATCGTCCCAGAGTGAGAGCTTGATCTGGCCCGTTTCGTCCTTCAACATGCAGTCGGCCACCCTCGCCTCACCCCCGGTCCTCAGGTTGACGTTCCGGGGCTCTGCCATCTCGACGATCTCGCCTTCTGCGTCGACCCTCCTCATGCCGTCGCGCAGATCGTGTATGTTCATATGAGTCGCTGGTCACCGGACAGCATTATTTAACATTGAAGCGCCTGTAGAGCCTTCGGAAACCGTTTAATGAGAAAGGGTTTGGCTGCCACACCAGTTGACAGCAGGACTAACAGAAGCCGGTCTCCTCATCCTGGCGTTCGCCGCACCTTTCGTCCTGCTCCTTGCTCTCTTTCCGTCCTATCTCAGAGCCCTCACAAGGCTGGGACGCGTGGCTGATGACGCCCACAAGAGCCCTCCGACCAAGGTTCCAATGCCAGCTGGGCCTCTGCTCTTCGCTGGCTTGGCTGTCGGCGAACTGGCTGTGGCCGTCGGGTTCCGGACCTACGTCCCGGTGGCGGTGGCGGCCGGCGCCGGCGTGGCCTTTGCCATCGGGCTTGTCGACGACCTATACGTCTTGGGGGGGAAGACAAAGCCTATTCTGCTCCTCCTCGCCGGCATCGCATTCGTCTCTCTGAGCGTACTGCAGCCCACGCTCTACCGGGCAGACATCTTCTTCCCCATCCTCGGGGACACGGCCCCTCACTTCATCATCTACACCGTCCTGGCGGTGGCCGCCTTCCCGGTGGTCGCCAACGCGTTCAACATGATGGACGCGTTCAACGGCGAGATTTCATGGTTCACCCTGCTCACCTCGCTGGCGCTGCTGGTCGGGGTCACTTCGCGCGCTCTGTTCCAGAGCAGTTTCTCGCCCTCTAGGGTGGCTTCTTCGCTCCCTCTGGTGGCGGTCGCAGCAGCCTTCCTGATCTACAACCGCTACCCCTCGAGGGCTTTCGATGGCGACAGCGGCAGCCTCATGTTCGGGGCCGCGTTCGCAGGGCTCGCCGTCACCGGAGGGGTGGAGATAGCCGCCATCATAGCCATCGTCCCTGCCATCCTGAACTCCTTCTACACACTCTCCAGCGTCAGAGGCTTCGTCGAAAGGAGGAAGATGGCCTCCAGGCCCACTTACATCGGCGAAGACGGTCTGCTTCACGCGTCGATGGAGAAGGACGCGCCAAACACCCTGGTCAGACTCGTCCTCCTGACCTCGTCGATGTCTGAGCGCGAGCTGGTAGCTAACATCGTGTCGCTGACCGCAGTTGCCTGCGTGTTCTCGGTCATCATCTCTCTCATGACCTGGGTGATCTAAGCTGAGGCTCCTGCCTCTCTTCATGATAGAGCTAGCTGCCTTTCTGCTCATCATCCTGGAGACCTATGTCTTCTTCACGTTCGTCGTCCCTCTGGGGCCCATCCCGCACACCCTCACGGACTACACTACCCTCGCGCTCCTCAAGATGTTCCTCATCCTCGTATTGGGCGCCCTTTGGTTCGTTGTCCTAGACGGCCTGACCAAACTCTATGTGCGGACCAGGGTCAGGAACGCTCCCAGGCCTTCATCCTAGCGTCGAACTCCTTCCTGCTGTACGCGACCCTGGCCGGGACCCCCATGACCACCTTCCCCGGGGGCACGTCTCTCGTCACCACGGCCCCCATGGCGACGACCGCGCGTCGCCCGACCGTGACGCCGGCCTTGATGACCGCTCTCGCGCCGACGACCGCTCCGTCCTCTATCGTGACCCCGATCATCTTCTTGCTGGGCGGATACGGGTCGTTGGTCAGCACCGCAGCAGGGCCTATGAATACCCCCTTCCCTATCCTGGACTTGGGGGGGATGTACGCGCTCCCTTCGATCATGGTCCCGCTCCCCACCTTCACGTCGTAGTCGACGTGGGCCAGCGAGCCGATCTTCACGTCGTCCCCTATCTCTGTCCCGGACCCCACGTAGGCGAAGTGCCACACGCGCACGTTCTTCCCGAGCTTCGCATCCGGCGCGATGAAGTTGATTACCTTCGTCCTCTCACCTGAGATAGATGGGCGTCCCCGACGCGCTTGACGCCAGCACCGCCTCCGCCACCCTGAGGACGTTGAGCCCGTCCCTCCCCGTGACCAGAGGGTGTCTCTTTTCTTCGATCGCGGAGACGAACTCTTTCAGTTCGAGGGTCAGCGGTTCCTGTACCGGTCTCGTTGGGACCGTGGTGACCTCGCCCTCGTGTATGCTGGTCTGCTGAGTCACGAAGTCGACGTCCACCACCCCTCCAGAGAAGACCGCGCTCATGGTCCGCACGCGGTGGGGGGTGATCCAATTGGTGACGAGGAAGGCGGTCCTCTGGCCGGAGAAGCCCAGCAGGATGGTCGCGAAGTCTTCGTGCTCCGGCGGGTCGCGCATGGACCCGACCCTGGCGTAGACCACCTTCGGCACCTCCCCGAAAAGCCAGCAGGCTGTGTCGATGTCGTGGACAGACGCGTCCTGCACGATGCCAACGTCGCTGATGCCCGCCCCCATCCTGTTCTCCCGGTGGAACTCCAGGAGGATGGGCTCCCCTAGCCTTTTCTCGGATATCATCCGCCTCAGGGCAGTGATGGGTGGGTTGAAGCGCTCGATGAACCCAACAGTCAGCGCCCTTTCTGCCTTCCTGGCCGCTTCGATCAGGGCTTCCCCGTCCTTCACCGTAGTCGACAGGGGCTTCTCGACGAAGGCGTGGAGCCCCGCCGCAAGCGCCTTGGTGGCGACCTGGAAGTGGGTCGTGGCTGGCGTGCAGATCGTGACGCCGTCCAACTGCTCCTTCTCGAGCATCGCCTCCAGCGAGAGGTAGGCGGGGACGCGATACTTCTTGGAAAGGGCCTCGGCCCTCTCCACATTCATGTCGCAGACCGCGGCCAGACACTGGAGCTCGTTCAACACCCGGACGTGGTTCTTTCCCCACCCGCCGGTCCCTATGACGGCTATGCGCGTCAACTGTTTTGCCGCCGCCAGAAAACAGGATTTAGGGTTATGCCGCTCACTCTCTCCTCAGGTCAGGGGTCGCCGAGATTATGGTGGTCTCTTCTCCCCTCAGGCTCTTCCTGGATGACTTCAGCGACTCCAGGTCGTCCTTGGAGCATGCTATCACCACGTTGTGCTTGAGCGGGTCGAAGGGCTCAGGCCCACCTCTGGCCCTCCCTGCGAGAAGCTCGACGTCTGTCACGTAGTCCCTGAGCCTCTGCTGTATGCTCTCGGCCACCTGCAGCCGCTCCCCGCGCATCTCATATCTGTCCAGCGACCAGAGCAGGGAGATCTTAGTCCTGCTGGCTTTCAACTGCTTCTCTTTGAGTGCTTCCCTGGTCTCGTCCACGACGTACCTGACGTAGTTGTCGAAGCTCTTCAGGGCCGCCCCGGCCAGATATGCCACGGCTTCGCCCGCCTCTTCGCTGGCTTGGATGGCCTTCAACTCATAGAGGTATCTTGTGAACTCATCCAGGTAGGCCTCCGAAGGCCTCTGAAGTGAGACCTTCGCCTCCCTGGCTTTCCGCGCAATCTCAATCTCCGTCACCGAGGCCACCGCTGTCTTCATCACAGACGCGGCATACTCGAGTTCGGCTGAGAACACGTTCTGCGAGCTCGGGGAGTAGCCCAGGGCCTGCAGCGGCCCCTTCTCCCGAATCCCGGCGAAGGCCACGACCGCTGGCTTCTGTTCCCTCGGCCTGAGGGGCATGTAGGCATACGTGAGGGTGGCGCCGACCTGCAGCCCGGTCTGCTTTTCAACCAGCATAATGTTGTCCGAATTTCCCCCGGGGCCTGAAGGGATTGCGTTGACCAGACACACCCCCTTGGACAGATATTTCGCAAGGTCCCGCAGCTTGGAGCCCGCTTCGATGAGCGTCTCCTCTGACGGGCGCCTCAACTTTGGGGTGAAAAAGACGACCTGCGCCTCCCCAAGGACCTGCTCAAGTGGCTTGAAGCTGAGCAGAGGCTCCTCTGCCATCACAGCCTGCAGGTCCAGGTTCCTCTTCAGGAGGCTCGGGTCCAGCTCCATGGCCATCTGAAGCGTCTCGTCTACAATGGTGACCTGGGCGGTGTCGACAAGGTCAGCCGCCAGCCTATATGCTTCGCTGGTGAGTCCGTACATGGCAACCTTGATCTTTGGCAAAGGCTCCTATCGGCAAGCAACGGTTCGGTATTATACTTTGAAGTCCACCTTTGCATGAAACGCGGGCAAACGGATTAGTATGCACCCCTGGAATCGAGAAACGCGAGTGTCTCCATGAGAGTCTGGTTTGACGTTCTGACCCCGAAACAGGTGCTTTTCTTCGGCCCCATGGTCGCAGAACTCACGTCTCTGGGGGCGGAGGTCCTGGTTACTTCACGCAGGTACAGGGAGGTCGGCCCCCTCGCCGCCCGGGCTGGCTTGAATATGACTTTCGTAGGTGAAAGGGGACGCAAAGGGAAGGAGGAACAGCTCCTGGCGGCGACCAGGAGACAGGAGGAGATGATACCGCTGGTGAAGCGGTTCGGGCCGAACGTGGCGGTCTCCACAGCGTCGGCGGTGTGCGCCAGGGTGGCCTTCGGCCTTGGGATCAAGCATGTTGCTGTGAACGACTCTCCACACTCAGAAGTCGCCGGGCGGCTCTCCCTGCCCTTGAGCCATCGCCTCCTCTGCCCCTGGGTCATACCGTACGGGGCCTGGGCGCCTTACGGCCTGCGGAGGGACCAGGTGACCACCTACCGGGCCCTGGATCCTGCAGCATGGCTGAAGAGGCCGCCTATCTCGGGGCCGGTCCCGGGGCTGGACCGTTCCAGGGACACCATCACGGTCAGGTTCCAGGAGAGCGACGCCCCCTACCTGGCCCGGGCTGACATGAACTGGTCTGACAGGGTGCTCGCCTCCCTGGCCGAGGAATTCTCTGACGCCAACATAGTGGCGCTGTGCAGATATGACTATCAGGTCGAGGAGGTGAAAGGCAGGTTCGGGTCGAGGGTCATCGTACCGGAGGAAGTGGTCGGGGGGCACGACCTGTTGGCGGTCACTGACCTCTTTGTCGGCATGGGTGGGACCATGAGCGCTGAGGCCGCCCTGATGGGGGTGCCGACTATCTCGGCTTTCCAGGGCTCACTCTACACCGACAGGTACCTGATGAAGGTCGGCCTGCTTGAGAAGGCTGCGACGCCCTCTTCGATAGTCTCCAAGGCCAGGCGCCTCCTCGAGGGCTCGACCAAGGCCAAGATAGCCCGCAGGGCACGGAGCGTCCTGGACTCGATGGAAGACCCTGTCCTCCGGGTAGCGACACAGATAGAGAAGACAGCCAAGCAAGCCTAAAACACCGCGCTAGGGTGCGTCCGTCCGCAGCCCGGTCGTCTAGTTGGTCAAGGATGGAGGCCTTTGGAGCCTTCGACCCTGGTTCGAATCCAGGCCGGGCTAGTCTTCGATCGCTCAGAATAGACTCATTGGTAAACACGACACAATTCCGACGAATTGAACCCATCGGCGACGGGACCTTCGGGTCGGGCCACTGTGGTCGTAGTCTCAGCGTGGCAGGCTCGCCTCAAGCAGGGCACGTCCGAAAGCCTAGGTCAATCGTTCCCTAAATAGCCTAACCTGTTAGGGAGCGGGCGGAACAATGAAAAAGTTCCAAAGTAAGAGGACATCCGCGATACTTGCTCTTTCCCTCCTCGTCACGTCATCATTCGCCGTGCTAGCGCTCGCAGTCCCGGCAGCAGCCGCACAGACTTTTCTAACTTCGAACGGTACCCTCGACAGCACGTCCTCTTGTACTGCTCTCGGCGGAACGATATTCTCGGGGAATTCGTTCATCTGTGACATCTCTGCTCCTCTGGTCATCCCCGCGAACGTCACCGTCACAATAGCTCCCGGATGGGGGCTGGACTCCAGCGGTTCGGTTGAAAACGTGGGCACCATAGTCATCACTGCTCCCACTCCCTCATCTTTTGGCGTCGGAGGGGACCTTCAGAGCTACTATGGGTCCTTCGACAATACCGGGACGATCCTCAACCTGTACGCGTTGTCGAACTATCGAGGAACCTTCGACAACTACGGACTGGTCTTCAGTTCCGGCTCGGCGACCGTGTACAATCTCGGGACCTTCACCGACTACTGCAGCGGTTCGGTGCTCGGGGGGACCATCCAGTACAACCCGGTAGCCCATTCCTGCTTTGACACCGTCACATCCGCCATCTCGAGCCTCTCCTCGTCGCTATCCTCGGGGCTCTCTGCAATCGAGTCAGACCTTTCCTCCGGCTTCTCCACCGTCTAGGGCGACATCGCTTCCCTTTCCACGACGGTGACCAACGGCTTCTCGACAGTTGAGTCAGACTTGGGCGGGATATCGAACCAGCTCACTTCCCTGCAGTCAGCAGTCTCGAGCCTGGGAAAGCCCCCGCAGGTGGTCACGGGCAGCGGCGAGAGCACCCTGACCCCCACTTCAGACACCTCAACAGTCTTCACGGGCTCGTCCAACCAGCTAGGCACCGTGACCCTCACCCTGAACGCGACGGGTGTCGGTCATCAGGACTCGGTCACGGTCAGATACTACACTGACCCAGGCGACTCAGGCTTCTATCTCCAGCAAACCATCGCCTCCAAGGGAGACGTCCCATTGTTCACAACCAGCGTCGCGGCGTGGAAGGTCGTGATAGTAGCATCGTTCGGCTCTGCGACGGGGAGCATCTCCGTCAACTGGGCATATTCGGCCGTCGAGCCGCCGTCCTAGGGGGCTTCCGCCCTATCTTTTTCTCGCAGCCCGAGACCAGGTGGATTGCACAGTCACAGCAGGTTGGCTGCGAATCCTAGGACGAACCCGACGAAGACACCCGCGTAGGCTAGCCCCAGCCTGCCAGAGTCGGGCTCCGAAAGGAGGTTCCTGAGCATAGGGAGTATCACGTAGAGCATGGTCCCGACCGCGAGGCCGTAGAGGACCAAGTCGAATATGGTGGCGTTGTATATGTAACCCAGTGCCCCTCCGAGAACCGTCGGCGCCCCTCCGACGAAAAGCGCCCCGGCGAGCACCCTTCCATTCCCATCCATGGCGCCCAAGAAGGGGGAAGCGATGGGGAGCCCTTCCATCGAGTTCTGAAAGACGAACCCGACCAGTACGACCAGGGCCGCGCCGGTGAACCCTATGCCCACACTCAGGGCCCCGAAGAGCATCCCCTCGGTCAGGTTTTGAAACGCGATTCCGATTGCTATGACCATGGCCAGCTGGGACGGCGCCAGCCCGCCCTTCCTCCTGCTCCCCATCACAAAGAGGGCCGCGAACCCAGCCGCCATGGACGCGGCAAACACGAAATCGTTCACTGGCGAAGAGCCATATCCATAGAGGGAGCCTTCGTAGAGGGAGCCAGCTGCGTCAAGGAAGACGTCGCCTATCAGGAAGATGAGGATGCCTATGGCCACCGCGTTGAGGAAGCTCATCCTCCTCCTGTCCTGATTCCCCCGCATGACAAGCGGGAGGGAGATGAAGATTGAGAACCCGATGACCGCGGAGAGCGCCACCGCGTCCATGAACCCTACCATCGGCAGGGTCGAAAAAATAACATATGTTATAACAGTTTGCCCTAACTCTAGTATCCGAGACCAGCCCGTGCAAACCTTAATGGCAAGAAAGCGGTCCGCAGACCGACGTGTCCTTGCAGCCTCGCCTCCACGAGCCCTCAGGCAAGGCAGCCGAGCTGTTTCGTGACCTGCCTGGCGGGAAGATCCAGTGCACTGCCTGCGCGAGGTTTTGCCAGATGGGGGATGGCCAGGTGGGGCTCTGCGGGGTCAGGGGGGTCGTGGGCGGCAAGCTCTACCTCCTGGTCTACGGCAGTGTCATGGCCGGCCACGTCGACCCCATCGAGAAGAAACCGGTCGTCCACTTCAAGCCTGGCTCAAAGATACTCTCCATGGCTACCTCGGGCTGCAACTGGCTCTGCCGCTACTGCCAGAACTATGACATCAGCCAGAGAAGGAAGATCGAGGGGGCGGCCGCCAGCCCAGAGAGCCTCGTCTCCCAGGCGCTGGCCTACGGCTGCGAAGGCATGGCCTACACGTACAACGAGCCGGGGATCTTCATGGAGTACGCCCGGGACATAGGAAAGGCGGCGCGCTCTGCGGGGCTGTTCAACATATTCGTCTCCAACGGCTACGGCACCCTCGAATCGGTGGCCATGACCGACGACTTCCTTGACTGCATCACGGTCGACTTCAAGGGGAGCGGCGAGACGAAGTTCGTCCGCAGCTACATCGGCGTGCCGGACGCCGGGCCCATCTTCCAGTCCCTCCTCGAGTTCAAACGGCGCGGGCAGGTGCACATGGAGATCACTGACCTGGTCGTCCCACAGGTCGGAGACTCCCTCGGTGCCGCAGAGAAGCTCTGCAGCTGGGTCTATGACAACCTCGGCCCTGACGTACCCATCCACTTCCTGCGCTTCCACCCTGACTACAAGATGATGAATCTCCCTCCGACCCCGGTGGAGACCCTCGAGAGGCACGTGGCGGTCGGCAGGAAGGCGGGCCTGAACTACGTCTACCTGGGCAACGTCCCAGGCCACAGGGACGAGAGCACCTACTGTCCCGGGTGCGGCGCCACCCTGGTCAAGCGCTACGGCTACGAGATACTGGAGTACAACCTGGACGGCCGGAGCAGGTGCCGGGCCTGCGGCTACAAGACGCCCATAGTCGGGCCGCTCAGCAAGTCTGCCTCCGAGGGCAGGTTCTTTCCTGCGCTCAGCTAACGGCTTTGACTTCCAGCTTGTTCTTCACGAACTTCTCGGCGTCCAAGAGCGCCTTGCATCCGTCAGCAGCCGCGGTTATCGCCTGCCTGTACCGGAAGTCGTGGACATCACCCGCGACGAAGACGCCGGGGACGCTGCTCTCTGTCCCGTTGCGGACCGTCAGATATCCCTTAGAGTCCAGGTCCAACTGCCCCCTGAATATCTCCGTGTTCGGCTCGTAGCCGATGGCGACGAAGAGGCCGTCCACGGGTATCTCCCCCTCGCTCCCGGTCTTCAGGTTCTTGACCCTCACTCCTTCGACCTTCTTCTCTCCGACCACCTCGGTGACGGCCGAGTCCCAGACGAAGCTGATCTTCGAGTTCTCCAGCGCCTCCTTCTTCAGGGCTGCGCTCGCCCTGAGCTCGTCCCTCCTGTGAATCACTTGTACTGACGAGGCGAACTTGGTCAGGAACGTCGCCTCCTCCATCGCGGTGTCTCCGCCCCCGACCACCGCCACCTTCTTCCCCCTGAAGAAGAACCCGTCGCACACGGCGCAGTTCGATACGCCCCTGCCCATCAGCTTCATCTCGGACTGTAGGTCCAGCCTCCTGGGGTTGGCGCCAGTGGCTACGATGACCGTCAGGGCCTTCGTCACACCGGCCGCGGTGTAGACTTCAAACGGATATGTCCTGAAGTTGACCTTCACGACGTCGTCCTGGACAAGCCTCGCGCCCAGCCTCTCAGCCTGGGACCTCATCTTCGAGATCAGGTCAGGCCCGAGGACCGGGTCCGGGAACCCGGGGAAGTTCTCCACTTCGCTCGTCAGCATCAACTGGCCGCCGTACTTGGTCCCAGTGAATACCAGGGGCTCGAGGTCCGCTCTGCACCCGTAGATCGCCGCGGTCAGGCCTGCTGGCCCTGACCCTATGATTACTAGCTTCTCGGTCTTCTCCATGTCCCAGGCGTCCGAGACGCTTCCGCTTCATAAATCTGCCCCCGGCGGGCGCCGGCGCTAGATGAGCTTCGCTTCCCTCTGGACCGTGTGGAGCTCGTCGGAGAGCTGGTTGAGCGCCCTCTCGAGCCTCTTGGTGTACTGTGGGAGCAGCCTGTCATACACTTCCTTCCTCATCTGGCGGAGATAGTACTGCTGATAGAGGTTCAGCTTGTCCTTCGCCGCCCTGTCCACCTCGCGCTCCGTGGCCTGTATCTGGCCCACCACGTCGGAGAACCTTTGGCTGGTGGACTTCTGTTTGACCTCGTTGAGCCTCTGGAGCGCCTTGTTCCGGAACGAGTCCAGGCGGCCCCGGACCTCGTCGAAGTAGGCCTTGTCCAGCTCGTTCGCATCTCTGGCTGCAATCTCTGGCCAGAGCCGGTTGATCACGTTGGTCTTCTCGTCGAAGGCGGCTATCATGGCCGAGGCGAGTTCGGTTGAGGTCTCCTCTTCTTCCTCTTCGGCCTCCTTTCCTGGGAGCGCTGACGACCTGACGACGAACAGCCCCATCAGGAGCAGTATGAAAGCGACCGAAGCGAATGGGAGCCCCCCGTCCAGGAACAAACCGAGGGAGACGACGTAGGAGAAGGACGCCTTACCGGTATGCCAGGGGTTGACGGCGCCGAGGCTCACAGGTGACACAGCGATGCCATAGGCACCCTGCTTCAGCGAGAAGTTGATTGAGTATGAGTCGATGAACGCCTGTACCGGCGGCGTCTCCGGGATGTTGATTGTCACCTTCCCGCCCGAGGCGGAGTAGTAGTTCGTCCCTAGCGGGTACCTGTACGTGAGGGTGAATTCGGTCCCGGTCTGGACACCGTCGCTCGGATAGCCTACCACGAACGACCTGAGGTCGATGGCTCCGCTTGTGAGCGACATCTTGAAGGGGTTCTGCAGGACAGGCTCGTTGCCCGTCACCGTCAGTATGGTCACCTGGGTCGAGCTGGGTGCGAGGAGCGAGACGTAGAGCCTGGCGAGGGCCACGGTCCCTAGGTTCTCGAACTCGATCTTGTCAGTGACTTCAGGGGTCCCATCTGGCGCGATGGATATCGTCCGCTGGGCGTCAATGACCTTGAGGGGGTTGAAGTCCTGGGCCGAGTTGGACGACATGGTCCGAACCGAGGTGTTCGCAGTGCTGGGGAGGACGTTGGTGAGTTCGGAATAGTAGGTGTTGTTGGCCCCAAGTATGCTGGCCTTCAACCCCGACGGCGCCGACGTGAACGAAGCATCAGCAGGCATCTGAACCACGTTCACGAGGGACGCCACCCTTGTGCTGATCGAAGGCGAAGACAGGACATCCACGGAAAGGCTGTCGTTCCTCGCTGTCGAGACCACGTTGTTCAGCAGCGCTTCAAGTACGAAACTGGAGTTCCCTCCGGCAGGGACAGACGTGCCGCCGCTGACCGTGAACGGGCCTCCGGTCGATGGGGGCGTGCTCATGGAGAATCCGGCAGTAAGGTTCGCATCCACGATGTTCGTGGACAGAGCCCCAAAGCCTATCGTGACTGTAGGCGTCTGCATGGCTGACGTTCCGTTGTTCGTGAACGTCACCGTCTCGCTTATGGTTGCGAATCCGTACCTGTTCAGCGAGTATACGCTCCTCACGTCGACCCGCGGAGCACCTTGTGCGTGGACGGCTCCCTGCAGCGGGACGAGCGCGGCGACGAGCAACAGCAGAAGCACCAACGATGCGGAGTTCCTCAAGAGTCCTTTGCAAGCGGCGCTACGTTCTTATTTTAAGCGTTTTTTGCCCTTCGAGGAATGAGCGGCGCCAGCCGGCGGCATCCCTTCCTGCCAAACCTCGACGATGACTTCGTGGGCAGGATGCTCCGGAGGGTGGGCGCGGCTACCCTTGACGACCTCTTCTCCGACATACCTAGAGACATGAAGCTGGGCCGTGCGCTCAGGCTCCCCGAGGGAGGCTCGGAATACAGTGTCAGGCGGGAAATCCAAGCCAGACTCCGCCAGAACAAGACCCCTCCGGAGACGCTCTGCTTCCTGGGCGGCGGGGTCTGGCCTCACTATGTCCCCGCAGCCGTCGAGTCCATAACATCAAGGCAGGAGTTCTACACCAGCTACACCCCATACCAGGCTGAGGTGAGCCAGGGCGTCCTGCAGGCCCTATTCGAGTACCAGAGCCTGATGTGCGACCTCCTTGGGATGGAGGCGTGCAACAGCTCGCTCTACGACTGGGCCTCCGCCGCCGGAGAGGCTGTCAGGATGGCTGGGAGGGTGACCGGGCGCAGCAAGGCCTTGTTGGGGGGCAACACCGGCCCGCAGAGGAGGGGGGTGATCAAGACATACACCGAGCCGATGGGGATGACGCTGGAGACGGTCGACTTCGATCGCGCCACAGGGAGGACTGACCGCGAGGACCTGAGGAGGAAGCTATCCGAAGACGTCGCCTGCCTCTACTTTGAGAACCCCAACTACTTCGGGGTCATCGAGGACGACGCTGCCGAACTGGTCTCCCTGGTCCATGGGTCAGGGGCCCTCGCCGTGGCAGGGGTCGACCCCATCTCGCTGTCCCTGATCAGGGAGCCCGGTGCTTACGGGGCTGACATAGCTGTGGGAGAAGGCCAGCCGCTGGGCATACCTATGAACTACGGCGGGCCCCACTTGGGGATCTTCGCGGCGAAGGACATCAAACTGGCCAGGAGCATGCCAGGGAGGCTCATAGGGCTCACGACCCCGGTGGCGGACCAGCAGAGGAAGGCGTTCGCCATGGTCCTACAGGCTCGCGAGCAGCACATACGGAGGGAAGGCGCTATGTCGAACGTCTGCACCAACCAGTCGCTGATGGCCGTCGCAGCAGCCAGCTACCTGTCTCTCCTGGGCAAGGAGGGGTTCCGGAGACTCGGAGAGACCGTCATAGCCAACTCTCATTTCGCGGCGAAGAGGCTGTCGCGCATCGATGGGGTCGTCTCACCCCACTTCAAGGGGTCCTTCTTCAAGGAGTTCGTAGTCTCCTACAAGGAGGCGAAGGCTGAGTCGGTCTTCGGGAAGCTAGCGAAGCGAGGGGTCCTGGCCGGATCGCCGACGCACAGGGAGGTGGGCTCACAGTCCGGGCTCTACTGTGTGACTGAGGTCCACACCAGGGATGACGTCGAGAAGCTCGCGGCGGCGCTGGCGGAGGCAGTCTAGGTTGAGGAAGTACACCCAGGCCTCCTGGGACGAGCCGCTGCTCAAAGAGCTGAGCAGGCCCGGGAGGGTGGGAAACAGCGTCCCCTCAGACCCCGTAATCAGCTCGAGATTCAAGGACCCGCTGAGCCTCGTCCCGCAGTCGATGAGGAGGGCCTCGCTCAATCTCCCGGAGCTCTCGGAGCTCCAGGTTCTGAGGCACTTCAATCGCCTTTCACAGATGAACTTCTCAGTGGAGCTCGGCATGTATCCGCTTGGGAGCTGCACCATGAAGTACAATCCAAAGGTCTCTGAGATGATCGCGTCATCAGACGCGATGAAGGGCGCTCACCCGCTTCAGCCCCCCGAGACCGTCCAGGGGATACTGTCGATTTTCTATGACCTCGAACGGGCGCTCAGTGAAATCACCGGGATGCACCGTTTCTCTCTCTCGACCGCGGCTGGTGCCCAGGGTGAGCTGGCAGGCGTCCTGATGATGCGCAAGTATCTGGCGGAGCACGGGGGGAGCGCCAGGGACGAGATACTGGTGCCTGACTCGGCCCACGGGACGAACCCGGCCAGCGCGGCCATGGCTGGGTTCAAGGTGGTGAAGGTCCCATCGGAGGCCGATGGGCAGGTCCGGGCGAGCAGGGTGAAGGAGCTCTCGTCGGAGAAGACGGCAGGGATGATGTTCACCGTCCCCAACACGCTCGGGCTCTTCGAAGGAGAGGTGAAGGAGGTGTGTGACGCGGTCCACGAGGCTGGGGGTCTGATGTACTATGACGGCGCCAACATGAACGCCCTGCTGGGGAGGGCCCGGCCCGGCGACATGGGGTTCGACGTCATGCACCTGAACCTCCACAAGACATTCGCGACACCCCACGGCGGCGGAGGCCCCGGCGCAGGGCCGGTGGGGGCGACAAGGAAGCTGGCGGACTATCTCCCGGTCCCGGTCGTCGCGAAGAGGAAGGCCGGTTACTCATTGGACTACGGGCTAAAGCGCACGATAGGCCCGCTCAAGGGCTTCGTCGGAAACTCCGCGGTCCTGCTCCGCGCCTACATCTACATCCGTCTTCTCGGAGCGTCGGGTCTGAGGGACGTGTCTTCCATGGCCGTGCTCGCGGCGAACTACCTGTGGAAGAGCCTGGACCCTGAATCATTCCCGGCGTCCCACGACGCGAAGCTCCTCAGAAAGCACGAGGCTGTGGTCTCGGTAAAAGGCGAGCTCCCAGGCTCTGCCATGACCGTGGCCAAGGCCATCCTCGACCTCGGGATGCACGCGCCGACGGTCTATTTCCCGCTCATAGTCCATGAGGCGCTGATGATAGAGCCTACCGAGTCCGAGCCCGAAGAGATGTTGGACGAGTACGCGGCGGCCTTGAACGACATCTATGCGAAGCTGAAGGGCGGCGCGCTAGGCCAGGTGCCCAAAAACACCAGCGTAGGCAAGGTAGACGAAGTCAAGGCGTCGCATCCGCTGACCCTGCGCATCCACTGGTGAGCCAAAGGCCTTATAGTCTCTAGAAACCCATGTATTTCACCGTGCCCAGCGAACTTTCCAGGCGGGTCGAGGCCAGACTCGGCGAACTGGTTGACGAAGAGACGAAACGGAAGTTCGGAGAGCTCAACATCGTGACCGACGTTTCTGAGATGGCCACCGGCGCAATAAGGATAAGGTTCCAGCCGCTGTCCGCCTACAGTCCCATCGCCGTGGACATCGGCCGGGGCATCAGGACAGCTGCCCTCTCTGTGGACGGCGTCCTGACGGTGACCGTCGAGTGCTCGGGGCACATGATGGACGAGTTGGTCAACAAGCTCGTCAACCAAGACTGACCGCCATCAGGCCGTCAGGGCTTCGACGGGCTGGGGGTAAATAAAAACTACATTGTCGTCAACTAAATTCAGTGATTGGTTTGTTTATTCGAAGTGCGGTGTAGGTCTGCGCTTCAAGGATGCTCGACCGAAAAACCACAGACGAAGTAGCCGTAATCGGAATAGGTAGCGCAGGGACAAGGATTGTCTCCCTGCTCAGCCGGAAACCCCTGTTAGTCGACAGGTACGCTTATGTCTCCTGTGACGAGGAAGACTTTTCGACCGTTGATACCGAAGACGCCATTCACATCCAGTCCCCCATAGATCAGAAGCTCACTCCCTCCCTTGTCCGCGGGCTCGCGTTGTCCTGTCACGAGAGGATCAGAGACGCGGTCGGCAGCTCCAATGTTGTCTTCGTTGTCACGGGCCTTGGCGGCGCGACGGGGAGCGGGCTGGCGCCGGTCGTCGCCTCCATAGCCCAGGAGTGTGGCGCAACGACCGTAGGGGTGGCAGTCATGCCGTTCGAGTTCGAGAAGAAGATGAAGTTCTACGCCGGCGTCTCGTTGCGGCGTCTCCGCGCCGCCTCGAGAGGGGTGGTGGTCGTGGACAACGAGACGCTGATGCACTCGTCCCCGGATGAGTCTACCCTGGCTAACCTCTACGACTCGGCCAACAAGGCCGCCGTCAAGGCGCTCGGCTCGCTGCTGGCGAAGTCGACCCTGGGCTCGAAGTCGGTGGGTCTCAACAAGCTCCTGGGCGCCGTCCTCAGGGATGGGTATTCCCTGCTGGGCGTGTCGAGCAACGGGGGTGTAGAGAAGGCCGAGGATGCCCTGGCGGGAGCCGTGGTCTCTCTGGGGAGGATTGCTGACGCCAAGGAGGCGAGCAGAGCCGTCGTGAGCCTGAACGCAGACTCCAGCCTCTCAGCCCAGGAAGTGGGCCTGGCGGTGAGCCGGTTCGGGTCTCTGATTGACAACCAGTCGGTCGACGTGGAGTACGGCGTCGACTACTCAGGTTCGTCTCAGCTCCAGGTCAGCGTCTTGGCCTCTGGTTTCGGCACCACGAAGTACGACGGCTACGACCCTCTGGCAAAGATACTCGGTGACCGGGTCCTCGACGACGACATGGACACCTCTCTCCTCGAGGGCCTCGAGGCGCTCCCATCCTGCGGTTGACCAGCTAGCCCCTGAAGTAGTCCTTCACTGGCCTGCTCTTGGTGGCCAGCTTCTTCGCCGCCTCGAGCTGCTCGTCTTCCAGCTTCCTGAAGGGGACCTCGGGCTTCCCGCTCAGCTTTACCAGGGACCGGCGCTGCCCCAGCCCTGACAGCCCCCTGTCGCGGGTGCCCAGGAGGTCGAGAATCCGGGCCGAAGACGCCGGCAGGAACGGCTGAAGCACGATGGCGATGTATTCGCATGCCGTCAGGCACGCGTGGATGACCCGCCCGCACTCTTCCTTCTCCGTCTTCACCAGCTTCCACGGCTGCTTGCCCTGGAAGTACTCGTTGCCGAGGTCCGCCATGGCCAGCAGCTTGGTCATCGCCTCCCTGAACCTGACCTCGCCGAGGAGCGCGAGCGACTCCTCGCCCAGGCGGGCGACGTGGTCGAGGAGCTCCTGCTCATCTCCGGCCACCGCGTCCACGGCCACGTCCCCCCCAAAGTTGTTCCAGGCGAAGGTGGTCGTCCTATGGATGAAGTTCCCCAGGTTCGCCACCAGCTCGTTGTTCACCTTGCTCTTGAAGTCGTCCCACTTGAACTCCGTGTCCCGTGTCTCCGGGATGATGCCGATCAGATAGTACCTCCAGATGTCCGGGTCCAGGCCGGCCATGGGGATGCTCTCGCAGAACACCCCCCAGTTCTTGCTCTTGGAGATCTTGTCCCCCTCGTAGTTGCAGAACTGCAGCCCGACCACATCGTAGGGGAGGTTGAGCCCTCCGTGGGCGAAGAGCATGCCCGGCCAGAATATCGTGTGAAACGGTATGTTGTCCTTGCCCAGGAAGTTGTATATCCGCGTCCCCTCGTCCGTCCAAAACTTCTTCCAGGCCTCCGGGTCTCCCTTCGCGTCACCCCACTCCTTCGTGGCCGAGATGTAGCCGATGGGCGCGTCGAACCAGACGTAGAACACCTTGCTCCTGTACCCGTCGAGGGGGACCGGAACCCCCCACCTGAGGTCTCTGGTGATGGACCTCTTCTTGAGCCCCTCCTTCAGCCAGCCCATGGCGAGCGAGGTGACCTGGGCCTTCCAGACTTCGTTCGAGCCAATCCACGACTGGAGCACCGCATGCACCTTCCCAAGCTCCAGGAAGAGCTGCTTGCTGTCCTTGAAGACCGGGGGGCTCCCGTCTACCTTGCACCTGGGGTTGATCAGTTGGATCGGGTCGAGGAGGGTGGAGCACTTCTCGCACTGGTCCCCTCTGGCCAGCTCGTAGCCGCAGACAGGGCAGGTCCCCTCTACGTACCTGTCGGGGAGGAAGAGCCTGTCCTTCTCACAATAGGGGAGCCTGAGGACGCCTTCGCTTACGTATCCCTTCTCGTAGATCTTCAGGAAGAACTCCTGGGACGTCTTGTGGTGGGTGGGAGCGGATGTCCTGGAGAAGTTGTCGTAGGATATGCCGAACCACTGGTAGATGTCCCTGTGAACGCGATACAGGGTGTCGGTCAGCTCCTTGGGGGTCACCCCGAGCTCCAATGCCGCCACCTCGGTCGGCGTCCCGTTCTCGTCTGTCGCGCCGACGAAGAGCGTGTCCATGCCTTTCAGCCTGCAATAGCGGGCAAAAATGTCCGCCGGAAGGTGAGACCCGACAAGGTTGCCCACGTGCGGCACCGCGTTCGTGTATGGCAGGGCGCAGAGCACAAGCACCCGTTCCCTCCTGACCTCTTTCGGCACGGCTCGGAGGCGCGCCTCCGCTTTCGGTTTAAACCTTAGCTCAGATCTCCCAGCTCTGGGCGTACGCCTTCTGTTCCTTCGTCATGGCGCCTATCGAGATGCCCATCGACTTCAGCGCCGCCCTCGCCACCTCGTCTTCGAGCTCAGCTGGGACTCCGTAGACCCGCTTCTCCATCTTCGCGTGGTCGGCGTGGATTCGGATAGCCGCCATCATCTGGTTCGCAAAGGACATCTGCATCACCTCGGGCGGGTGCCCCTCCGCGGCGACCAGGTTCGCTATCCTCCCCTTCGCAATCAGGTACACCCTCTTGCCTGACGGGAGGGTCACCTCGTCCACGTTCGTCCTGACCTCCTTCATCTTCTTCGCCTTGGCCAGCAGAGTCTTCACGTCGATCTCGACGTCGAAGTGCCCCGCGTTGGACAGCATAGCCCCCTCCTTCATCTTCTCTATGGCCGTGTAGGGTATCACCCCTTTCATCCCGGTGGCGGTGACGAACAGGTCGCCCCCTGCCGCAGCGTCCTCGATGCTCGAAACGTCGAAGCCGTCCAGGTGCGCCTCCAGCGCCCTGACCGGGTCAACTTCCACGACCGTCACCCTCGCGCCCATCCCGCGGGCTCTCATGGCGACCCCCTTGCCGACCCAGCCGTAGCCCACCACGACCGTCCTGATTCCGGCAAGTAGGAGGGCCGTGGCCCTCATGATGCCGTCCAGTGTCGACTGCCCGGTCCCATATCTGTTGTCGAACATGAACTTGGTCTTGGCGTCGTTGACGGCGATGACCGGATAGGCCAGTCCCCCTTCGGCCTCCAGCGCCTTCAACCTGACCACCCCGGTCGTGGTCTCCTCTGACCCGCCGACAATGCCCCTCGCCTTCGAGCGGTGGGCCGCGATGTGCAGGTCCGAGCCGTCGTCTATGATCTGCTGCGGCCGGCTCCGGAGCACCTGGTCGATGCACCACGAGTACTCCTGCGCAGACTCTCCCCTCCAGGCCCACACCTCAGTCCTGGTGGACAGGTACGCCGCTATGTCGTCCTGGGTCGAGAGCGGGTTGGCCGCCGCCAGCTTCACCTCCGCTCCGGCGGAGAGCAGGGCGTCTATGAGCACAGACGTCTCCTTGGTTATGTGCAGGCAGACCCCTATCCTCACCCCTTCCAGGGGCTTCGACTTCGCATACTTCTCCTCTAGACTGGTGAGAGCCCCCATGTGGGCCTTGGCCCAGAGGAAGTTCCTCTCTCCTTCACTGCTCAGCTTTTGGTCTGTGACTTTCATGTTCGTATACCCCCTAGGGCCCCGAGGGCCCCCTCTATCAACTGTTTCACCAGACTCCCGGCTCCTTCCATCACCTTTGAGACCTCTTCGTGGCTCACCGCGGGCTGCAGCCCGGCCGCCCAATTGGTGGCCACCAGCACCGACGAGTACTCCATATGCTTCTCCTTCGCAAGCACTACCTCTGGTACGCCGGTCATCCCCACCACGTCGCCGCCGAGCGTCCTGTACATCCTGATCTCGGCAGCTGTCTCGAACCTCGGGCCCTCTACGCAGACGTACACGAGGCCCGGGCGCACCTCCAGTTTTAGCTTCTTCGCGGCGGCGGCCAGCGCTTCGTTCACCCGGCGACTGTAGGGGTTGGTCATGTCAGTGTGAACCACCTCGTCTTCGAAGAAGGTTCCCTCTCTATGCTTCGTGAAATCCAGGAACTGCGCCGCCAGGCCCAGGTCACCTACCTTGAACCCATCGTTCATAGAGCCCACGGCGCTGGTCGCGATCACCTCCCTCACGCCCAGGCTCTCCAGGGCCGCTATGTTCGCCCTGTAGTTGATGGCGTGGGGCGGGGTCCTGTGGCCAGGCCCGTGCCTCGGGATGACCACGAACTCTCCTGAAGGGTCCTCGTACACCGTCGTGCGGCCGTAGCTGGTCTTCACGCCCCTGGGACGACCCAGATCGAAGTGCTGCGTCACCCCGGTCCCCACTATGACCCCCACCGGGGACCTGTCCCTAGTCATACCTGGAGAGCGTGTAGACCTCGTATCCCGTCAGCTTCTCCCTCCCCTTCAGAAAGCTGAGCTCTGTCACAAAGGCGAGCCCGACTACCTTGCCTCCAAGCTTTTCGACCAGGGCAGCAGCAGCCTTTGACGTCCCTCCGGTCGCCAGAAGGTCGTCCACGATGAGCACCCTCTCTCCCTTGGAGACGGAGTTGGCATGCATCTCGAGCCCCTGGCGGCCGTATTCGAGCTCATAGTTCACACTCACCTTCTTCGCAGGCAGCTTCCCCACCTTCCTCGCGGGGACGAACCCTATCCCGAGGCGGTCGGCAAGGGGGGCGCCGACTATGAACCCCCTGGCCTCGACGCCGACTACCTTGTCGAGCTTCGCCTTCTTCCACCTCCTTTCCAAGGCGTCTGTGACCCGCCTGGTCAGTCTGCCGTCCTCCCAGAGCGTGGTGAGGTCCTTGAACGCTACCCCCTTCTTCGGGTAGTCCGGGATGTTCCGGATTGCCTTCTTGATGTCAGTCTCGAGCTTCTCCATCAGGCGCTCAGTCTCGCATGTTCGAGCGCCGAGCCGCAATCGCAGGTTCGCTCCCCGGGCACCCGCTTCACGATCTCTCCGATAAGTCGCGTCAGGTTCTCAAGGTTCCTGTTGAATACCCTGACCACTTCTTCGTGGGACACCGGCTTCATGCTCGGATCGCCCTCCAGGCCCGCGTCGTAGTCGGTCACCAGAGATATGTTGAGGTAGCACATCTCCTGTTCCCGCGCGAGCACGGCCTCGGGATACTGGGTCATGTTGATCACATCCCACCCCTGCCGCGAGAAGAACCTGCTCTCCGCCTTGGTAGAGAACCGGGGTCCCTGGATTACGACCACGGTCCCTGAGGGATGGTACTCGAGCCCCAGGGCATCAGCGGCCTCGACCGCCGCCTTCCTCATCTGGGGGCAGTAGGGTGACGCGGAGCTGACATGCGTCGTCTCGGGCCCGTCGTAGAACGTGTCCTTCCTCCCTGACGTGAAGTTGACGAACTGGTCGCAGAAGACTAGCTCCCCTGGGGCAACTTCACCCTTCAGGCTTCCAACGGCGTTGGGGCCGATCACCCTTTTCACCCCGAGCTTCTTGAAGGCCATGACGTTTGCCCTGTATGGGACTGCGTGAGGGGGATATTCGTGGTGGACTCCGTGCCTGGGTATGAACGCCACCTTCCGCCCCTCGATATCCGCCAGCGTCACTTTGCCGCTTGGCTTCCCGTAGCGGGTGGTCACGGTGGCGCTGCCTGTCCCTTTTGCAAGCTTGTAGAACCCGGAGCCGCCAAAGACGCCGAACTCTGCCGCCGGCTTCACAGTCCGCCTCCTCAGGTTTCCGATTTAATCTTTGGCTTGAGAAGAGCTGCGCAGGCCAGAAGACTTGAAATACCTTGGTCTGACGATTCTGCGAATGCCTCGGTCGTACGAAGATCTCCTCTCCAGGGCCAGATCTGGCCTGGACAAGGATGCGAAGCAGTCCGGCGCCCTACGGCTCGAGCTCCCAGAGCCGGACGTCATCTGGGTGGGCAACAAGACGATCTTCCGAAACTATGCCGAGTTCCCCAAGCTCCTGAGAAGAGAATCAAGCCGCGTCCTGATGTACCTCGCCAAAGAACTCGCAACGGCGGCCTCCCTTGACGGGGAACGAGCCATCTTCATAGGGCGGAAGGACCGCGATTCGTTCTCTCAGCTCTTACAGCGCTATCTCAAGGACGGTGTGATATGCCCAGTCTGCGGGAGCCCAGACACCCACCTGGACAAGGAGAAGCGCATGTGGTTCATGGTCTGCGAGGCTTGCGGGGCCAGGTCGGTCGCCAAGGTTGCGTAGAGCTTGGCCGAGAAGGGGTTCTCCGTCAGGACCGCGGAGTACAGAGGGTCTATACTGGTCAACATATGCGACGAAGAGCTGGTGGGGCGCACGGTCGCCGAAGGGAACCTGGAGGTGCACCTCTCCAAGGACTTCTACTCGGGCGAGGTGGTCAGCAGCGGCGAGGCCCTCAGGCTGATCCGGACGTGCTCGATAGTAAATCTCGCCGGGTCCAGGTCTGTCTCATTGGCCGTCAGCAACAAGGTCGGGGCGCCGGAGGCCATACGTGAAATCCAGGAGATCCCCTTCCTGATGATTTACAAGTTCTCGGGCTAGCTGAGGCTTCCGAGCTTCTTCACCTGCTCCCTCTGCTGGTCAGTCAGCTTCCTCGGGACTTCGACCCGGACGACCACGTACTGGTTTCCATGGCCGCCCCTCCATCCGCCGAACTTCGGGAGACCCTTCTCCTTGACAATGAACCTCTCTCCGGGCTGGGTACCGTGAGGGATCGTCAGTTTGACGTCGCCGTGCAGCGTCGGGACAGTGAGTTCCGTGCCGAGCATGGCCTCCACGACCCCTATCTTGGCTTCCAGGAACACGTTGCTGGGGTCTTCCTCTCCCCTCCTGAAGACCCGGTGCGGTCCGATGTTCACCACGACGTAGAGGTCGCCGGGCGGGATGCCTCTCTCCCCGGCGTTCCCTTCGCCCCTGAGGCGGAGGGTGTACCCGTCTTCGATCCCGCCGGGAACCCTGACGCGGATCTTCCTGGTCTTCGCCGCTGTCCCGCGCCCTCTGCAGTCTTTGCAAGGGCTATCCACGGTGTATCCTCTCCCTCCGCACCTGCCGCAGGCGGTGATCCTGACTAAGCGTGCGAAGCCTGCTGACTGCACCTTCTGGACCTGGCCCGTCCCGCCGCAGGTGGTGCACTGACGAGGCGATGTCCCTGGCTTGGCGCCGCTCCCGTGGCAGGTGGCGCACACTTCGCTTCTAGGGACCTCGATCTCCCTCTCGGTGTCGCTGACTATGTCTTCCAGATTGAGCTCCAGGTGATAGGTCAGGTCCTCGCCGCGGCTGGGCTGCCGCGTCCCCCCTCCGCCGAAGAACTGCGCGAAGATGTCGTCGAAGCCCCCGAACCCTCCCCCTCTGAAGAACTCGCCGAAGTCGGCCCCCCTGAATATGTCCTCCTGGCTGTACTTCTGGTACACCCCCTCCCGCCCGAACGAGTCGTACTGCCTGCGCTTCTCGTCGTCTGAGAGCACGGCGTACGCCTCGGATATCTCCTTGAAGCGCGCCTCAGCGTCGGGGGCTTTGTTCCGGTCAGGGTGGAACTTGAGGGCGAGCTTCCTGTATGCGTCCTTGATCTGATCCTTGGTCGCGCCTCTCTGGACGCCGAGCACCTCGTAGTAGTCCTTCGTGGCCACGGAGGCTATCTCCTACTTTCCTTCGTCCACAACCTTGTAGTCGGCGTCGCCGACCTTCTGGCCGCCGCCCTCGCTCTCGGAGGGCTGTCCCTGCTGCTGCCTCTGCGCCTGTTGCTGATAGACTGACGCGCCTACCTCCTGAAGGACCTTCTTCAGCGCCTCGCTCTTATCCCTGATCGCCGCTGTGTCCTGTCCCTCGACCTCCTTCCTGAGCTCCTGAGCGGCCGTGTCTATCTTGTCTGTGCTCGCCTTGTCGACCTTGCCTTCCAGGTCTCTCTTCGTCCTCTCTGCCGTGTAGAGCACAGAGTCCGCCTCGTTCCTGACCTCCGCATCGTCCCTCTTCTTCCTGTCCTGGTCGGCGAACGACTCCGCCTCCTTGACGAGCCTCTCCTTCTCTTCCTTCGACAGCTTGGTCGACGCGGTTATCGTTATCTTGCTCTCCTTCCCCGTCCCGAGATCCTTCGCCCCTACGGTGAGGATGCCGTTGGCGTCAATGTCGAAGGTCACCTCGATCTGCGGGACGCCCCTGGGCGCCGGCGGTAGCCCGGCCAGGTTGAACATCCCGAGAGAGACGTTGTCAGCGGCCATGCTCCTCTCGCCCTGGACCACGTGGATGGTCACGGCGGTCTGGAAGTCAGCAGCCGTGGTGAACGTCTTGCTCCTCTTGGTCGGTATCGTAGCGTTCTTCTCTATCAGGTGCTCGGTGATCCCGCCGAGGGTCTCGACGCCCAGGGAAAGCGGCGTCACGTCCAACAGAAGTATGTCCTTGATCTCCCCCGCCAGGACGGCTCCCTGTATCGCCGCGCCTATGGCGACGGCTTCCATGGGGTCGACGCCTCTCTCGGCCTGCTTCCTGGCCACGTCCTCGACGAACTTCCGGACCAGCGGCATCCTTGTCATTCCGCCTATCAGTATCACCTTGTCAACCTGCTCGGGGGTGAGCTTCGCGTCGTTGATCACCCTACGTATGGTCTGCTCCGTCTTTGAGACCACCGGCCTGGCGACCTCTTCTAGCTTGGTCCTGGTCAGCGTGTAGTGAAGGTTCTTCGGACCGGAGGCATCGCTTGCTATGAATGGAAGGTCCACGTCGGTGGACATCAGGTTCGAGAGCTGGATCTTCGCCTGCTCTGCCCCCTCCTTCAGTCTGGCCATGGCCGTCTTGTCGGCGGTCAGGTCTATCCCGGTCTTCGAACGGAAGTCGTCGAGGAGGACCTGGATGATGGCCTTGTCCACGTCTGTCCCCCCTGTCTGTGTGTCCCCCGAGGTGGCGAGGACTTGGAACACCCCCTTTCCGAACTCCATGATGGTCGCGTCGTGGGTCCCTCCACCGAAGCTGAACACCAGGATTTTCATCTCCTTCTCGGACTTGTCGAGCCCGTAGGCGAGCGACGCAGCGGTGGGCTCGTTGATTATCCTAACGACCTCGAGGCCTGCTATCTCGCCCGCATCCTTGGTCGCCTGACGCTGGTTGTCGTTGAAGTGGGCTGGTACGGTGATCACCGCCTTCTTCACAGGATAGCCCAGGAACGCGTCGGCGTCATGTTTGATCTTCTGGAGTATGTAGGAGCTGAGCTGCTCGGGGGAGTAGTCCTTTCCTGAGAGGCTGACCCGGTAGTCTGTCCCCATCTTCCTCTTGATCTCGAAGACGGTCCCGTCCGGGTTGGTCACCACCTGGCGCCTCGCGGGCTCTCCTACCAGGAGTTGTCCGTCCTTTGTGTAGGCTACCACCGAGGGGAACATCTTGCCCGCCGGGGTCGCCCCCTCGGCGCTCGGGATCACCACCGGCCTCCCTGCTTCCACCACCGCTGCCGCGGAGTTGGTTGTCCCCAGGTCTATCCCTATGACCTTCTCCCTAGTGCTACTCATCGGTTCTAGCCTCCACCCGGGCCGTTTTACGCGCCAATTCAACTTTTACCATGCTCGGTCTCAGGAGCTGACCTCGGAACGTGTATCCCGTCCTCAGCTCTTCGACCACCCGGTCCGGCCCTTCTCCCTCGCCCTGGGCCTTCCCAACAGCTTCGTGGATGGCTGGGTCGAAGGGCTTCCCCAGGGCGTCGATGGCCTCGACCCCCACCGACTGGAGCGCGGCACGGAGGTTCCCCTTGACCATCTTGATTCCTTCCAGCAGCTCAGCGTTTGCCGGTCCTTCAGCGTGCTTCAGGGCCAGTTCCAGCTCGTCCGACACCACGAGGAGCTTGGAGACCAGCCCCTTCGCCATTGCCTCTCCTGCCTCCTTCAGCTCCTTCTCTGCCCTCTTCCTGTAGTTCTCGAGGTCTGCCTGAGAGTACCTCAGGCGCGTCATGAGCTCATCGCTCCGCTTCTTCTCCTCTGAGAGGCGCTCCTTCAGCACCTCCAAGGCGTCCTCGTCGCCCTTCCCGGCTTCTTCAAACTCCAACAATCCCGGCTCTGTACCCCTGTGAGGACACCGCGTTTCGCTTCATACGTATAAATTTTGAACGATTCAAGGATGCGCGTGGTCGACGCAGACGAAAGTGGCAAGATAAGAGAGAGGCTCCTGCGGTTCGAACGAGAGAGCAGATACCTCAGGAGGGACTCGGACGAGAGGAAGGTGCTGGAGGAGGTATTCGACCGGTCTACGATGCTGGCCGTCGAGGAGCTGATAGCCAGGAAGGACCTCGGCGAGCTCCACGGCGTGGTGCGGGCAGGCAAGGAGGCCAGGGTGTACCTGGGGGAGGACAGGGCGGGCGGAGCGGTCGCTGTCAAGATCTACCTCATGTCTGCTTCCGACTTCAGGAAGCGCATGGGCTACATAGCCGGGGACAGGCGCTTCGGCAAACTGCCCGCCGGGTCAAGGGAGACCATCTACCTCTGGACCAGGAAGGAGTTCAAGAACCTCCAGCTCGCCCAGGGAGCAGGTGTCCGCGTCCCCACCCCTGTCTCCTTCTTGAAGAACATACTCATAATGGAGTACATCGGGACGCCTCCTGACCCTGCCCCCACCTTCTCAGAGGCGGAGGTCGGCGAAGAGGAGTACAGGTGGACGTTCAAGACCATCGGCGCCCTTTGGAAGGGCGCTGGGCTCGTCCATGCCGACCTCTCGGAATTTAACGTGTTCAAGACAGGCGGGGGGCCAGTCCTGTTCGACATGGGGTCCGCGGTCCTCTCTTCGCACCCCCAGGCACAGGGGTTCCTGAAAAGGGACGTCTCCAACATGGTCAGGTTCTTTAGGAAGAGAGGGATAGGAGAGACGGAAGCAGATGAGTGGATGAAGGAGATCTCAAGATGAGCTTCGAGCAGGTGGTGCGGATACCGGTCGACAGGGTGGGCGCTGTCATAGGCAAGGAAGGGGCGACCAAGAGATACCTCGAGAGCGAAATGAACGTCAGCCTCCAGGTGGACAGCAAGGAGGGGCTGGTGTTCATGAAATCAGGGTCGGCCCTGGGGACCGACCCCTTCTCGGCGACCAGGGTCATCGAAGCGATAGGACGCGGATTCTCCCCCCAGAAGGCTCGCAGGCTGCTGGACGAGGGGATTGCCCTGGAGGTGATAGACCTCCGCGGCTACGCGGGACGGAGCGCGAAATCCCTCGAGAGGATAAGGGGCAGGGTGATAGGTCTGAAGGGAAAGTCTCGCCGCGTAATCGAAGAGTTGACCTCCTGCAACCTGTCTGTGTACGGCAGGACCGTGGCCATAATCGGAGAGGCCGGCGAGGTCCAGCTGGCGTCGGACGCTGTGAGGTCCCTGGCGTCGGGGAGCCAGCACAAGACTGTCTACAACACGCTCCAGAAGGCCAGAACCAGGAAGAAGATGGAGAGGATGTTCCTCTGGGAGGGTACTTCGCCGGAGACCCTTGAAGAAAAACTCCGGAAGCTTGAGCACTAGCATATATCCGGTTCAGGTTGATACCTGCGGGCGGGCTCTCAGGAAGAGAGCAGGAACAGTTAGATTGAAATCTTCACACTCGAGTCGGCGACTGGGACGGCAGGTATCGGAGATCTGGAGGTGATGACTACTGAGTAGCAAGGCCACATTCGCGGAGATTTCGCCCTCAGAGTTCTTTCTACCGTAACCGTGACCTGGCCGGATTCACCAACCCCGCGCGCGCCCTTTACATGGCCATCAGAGAGCTAGTCGAGAACTCCCTGGATTCTGCTGAGATGATAGGGACGCCGCCGGACGTCTATGTCAGGATAACGCCCATGGACCCCAACCTGTCGCTCCCGGACCCGAAGCCCTACGGGCTCACCGTCATCGACAACGGCACGGGGGTGGCGCCGCAGCACGTACCAAGCGCCTTCGGGAAGGTCTTCTACGGGTCGAAGTACGTATTGAGACAGTCCCGGGGGATGTTCGGCCTGGGAGGGACCATGGCCATCCTATATGGCCAGATCACCACCAACAAGCCTGTGACGGTGACCACCTCCCCCGACGGGAAGCGCAAGTACGGCTTCCAGATGATGATAGACATAGGGGAGAACAGGCCCACCGTCCTCAAGCGATTCAACAGCGACGCCGACGGCTCAACGGGGACCCGGGTGGACATAGTCCTAGAGGGCGACTACCTCCGCGCGTCCCAGAAGATAGGCGACTACTTCAAGCAGACCGCCCTGGTGGCCAGCTATGCCAACCTGACATTCGTCGACCCCACCGGCCAGATAACCTACTACGAAAGGGCAACCACCACGATGCCTTCCCCTCCCAAGGAGACTCTGCCACACCCCTACGGCGTGGACGTCGAGGCGTTCAAGCGAATAGTGAAGGTGTCGGAGGAGCACGACATGAAGACGTTCATGGTCACGCACTTCCACAGAGTGGGGGACAGGATAGCGACCAAGTTCCTGGAGTTCGCAGGGGTGAACTCGAAGCTCCCTCCGAAGAGGCTCAGCACCAACCAGATAGTAGCCGTGGTGGATGCACTCCAACGTTTCCCCGACTTCCTCCAGCCCGATGCTGCCGTGCTCTCGCCCATCGGCGAGGAGATCCTCATGGCGGGCATCGCCAAGGAGCTCCAGCCCGAGTTCTCCACCGTGGTCATGCGGCCTCCCTCGTCATATTCGGGCTTCCCGTTCTTGGTCGAGGTCGGGGTGGCCTACGGAGGGAAGGTGCTGCAACCCGGGGTCAAGCTCTTCAGGTTCGCGAACCGGATCCCGCTCCTTTACGACGAGAGCTCCGACGTCAGCTTCGAGGTCCTCAACGAGGAAGTGGACTGGCGAAGGTACCACGTCCCGTCCGACGCCCCGGTCGGCGTGATAACACACATCGCGAGCACTAGGATTCCGTACAAGACGGTCGGCAAGGAATACATCGCGGACAGGCCGGAGATCCAGAGGGAGATCAGGAACGCAGTGCGGGAGGCGCTGCGCAGGCTCGGGATCTTCCTATCCCACAAGGGGAGCATGGAAGCGGTCCAGAAGAAGATGAACATCTACGGGAAGTACCTACCTCTGATCGCCCAGTTCTCCACCGAACTGGCAGGGAAGAAATCGCTCCCGAAGTACAGGCAGCTCATAGGCAGCGAGTCTGACGGGGATGAGACTAATGAAGCCGGTCAGCCCGAGGGGGGACCGGCAGATGAAGCGGAGGGAGAAAATGTCAACCAAGAAAAAAGCGACCAAGAAGCAATCGACAGGTTCAGCTGAGACGAGGCAGAACACGGTCCAGGGCCTCCTCCACGAGCTGGGAGGGAGCGTCTACACCGACCTGGACGAGGGGCGCTTCCCCAGCCTGACCCTGGCCAGCCGCTCGGTCCGGAACATAGTCTACGACAAGAAGCTGCAGCAGTTCGTGCTTGGCGCGACCACGGTGAAGAAGTCGTCGGGGAACATCAAGCACATCCGCCCGTTCACCCAGCTGGTCTGGCTCGCCTCCTTCGCAAAGAAGCTGGTGGACGAGAAGCGCACGTCCACCCTCAGAGACGTGTTCTATTCGGCCCAGGCGTTCAACGTCGAGTTCCAGGACCAGGCAGAGTCGGACGAGCTGATCACGGACCTGGAGGTCCTGATGCAGATGGCCAGGGAGGGGATGAACATCTACCCGGAGGAAAGGAGCGCCATCTTCGGGAACATGACCATAGAATATACCGTCCCAGGCTACGAAGGGAAGACCGCTGACCTCTCGGCTAACCCCGACGGGGTGATGATCGGGCCGGCGCTCACCACAGCAGAGTTCAGAGACACTGACGCGGAGATCGTCCTTGCGATAGAGAAGGGCGGCCTTTTCACCAGGTTCATCGAGGAGAGGGTGCACCAAAAGTACAAGGCGATACTGATCAACACCGCAGGGCAGCCCCCGAGGTCGACGCGGTTCCTCATCAGACGGCTGAACCAGGAGCTCGGCCTCCCCGTGGGGATCCTCTGCGACGCTGACCCCTGGGGGGCCCACATAGCCATGGTCATCAAGAGCGGCTCTGTTCAGAGGGACGAACCAATCATTGTCCGTGATTCGACCGGGAGGATACAGCCCGTCCCTATCGGGCAGTTCGTGGACGATTGCATAGAGAAGTACGGCTACTACTACGACTCATCAGGGAACGAGATTTGCGGTGCCATACCTTATGAAACCCTCACCGTTGATGCCGATACCAAAGTCAGATTCAAGCCTCTTTCAGCTGCGATTCGCCACAGAAACACCGGACCGCTCTACCGTCTCGTTTCATCCAGCGGGAGAACGGTCGAAGTCACCCCGAACCATAGCGTCTTTGTGCTAAGGGACGGACAGATACAACCAGTTCCGACCACGGACCTGAAGGCTGGCGAACTGCTGGTGATTGGCAGAAGCGCTTCGCGGAAGAACTGCCCGCCCGCCATGGTGAACGCGGTTTCCGAACTCTTGGGATTATCCCAGGAGGCGAAAGTACCAAGGCTGTATGTGCATCTTCCCGGCCAAGGCTCGAGACATCACTCCAGGCGGAAGCTGACGTCCTTCCGATCTGGCCTGAAGAGGCCCAATCTCTCTAGGCTGCGTTCTGCTCACATCAGTTGCCGCGAAAGCAGGAATCCTGACCGACTCCCTGCACTCATCTGGCTAACTAAGGGGTTCTCGAGACTCTTGGGGTACTACATCTCTGAGGGGAGGGTCGTGAAATCAAAAGGAATCCCCCGCGCCGTGGAGCTCTCCTTCGGTCTGCACGAGCCTGAGGTCGTAGAAGACGCCGAACTCTGCATCAGAGAAGCCTTCCCCGAATCCACAATCAGAAGGGTGGTCGACGTAGAAGGGAACGGGTTAAGCCTGCGTTTCGGCGGAACACCGACGGCCCTCCTCTTCCTGCGGCTCTGCGGCACCGGGTTCGCGCACAAGCACCTGCCTTCGGTCATCTTCTCCGCAAAGAAGTCTCAGGTCCTAGAGTTCCTCAAGGGCTGCTTCGGGGACGGCTACATAACAAACTCCGGGGGGGTAGTGTGGAAAATGAAGAATCCATCTATGATGTCTGAGCTCGCGTATCTCATGACGATGAACGGGATATTCCCATCGACTGGGAAAGGGGGGGTCTCCCTGGTTGTCTCAGGTGCCTCGGAAGTTGAGAAGGTGGCGTCTACAGTGTTGCATGACAAAGACAGGGCTCTGATCCTAGCACACGTCCAGTCGACGGAGAGGAGCTCTTACCTAATGCCCAAGGCGTTTCCAGTCGTAAACACCGGTTTAGTTCATATGAAGAAGGAGATATACCGCCATGCTAACCACCATTCCCAATCACAGATACTGTACCGACGGATTTGCGAGGTGATTCAGCATGACCGCGAGGGTGGGACGAACCGCGAGCACGTCATTGGGGTGCTTGCCCACATGCTGGAATGCGACCAAGCTCCCATTGAGCGGGGTTCGAGAGATCTGGCTACATCGTTGTTGAACCTTGCCGAGAGCGACGTCGCGTTTGACCCCCTGGTCGCCATCGAGCAGACATCCAAGAAAGACGAATACGTATACGACGTCTCAGTCCCTGGCGTCGAGAGGTTCATTGGAGGCAGCTCTGGAATACTGCTTCACAACTCGGCCAACGCGGCCCACCTGAGGGAACTGACCACCCCCAACTCCAAGTGGCTCGGGGTGTACGCGAGCGACATCCAGAAGTACAAGCTCCCTTCGGACAAGCTGACCGAGGTCGACATCAAGCGGCTCTACGAGTTGAAGTCCGATCCAAGGTACACCGAGAAGATGTGGCACGACGAGCTCGAGACATTCCTGAAGTACAAGCGGAAGAGCGAGCAGGAGGCCTTCGCCAGGTACGGCCTTAGCTACATCGTGGACACCTACCTCCCTGAGAAGCTGGAGATGATGAAGAGCTCCTGACCTGCTTCAAGAGCGAAGAATCGCTAAAATACCCTTCCCCGCTGCCTGAAAAGGCCAATGACGTTTGAAGCAGAGCAGTCCAGGGTGGATGCCCTGGTCAGGCTCATGGGCATCATAGTGCTAGCGTTCGGCATCCTCCTGCTATACTACACATACGCCAACGCAGGGGTCCCCGGTCAGGCCGCCGAGATAGTCGCCATCAACTACTCTCTTGGCCTTGTCCTTTCGGTGGTGGGCGTCTTCGCGGCGTTCGCGAAGTTCAAGTGAGATAGCTTGCCAATCAAGGTGGCGCTGGCGGGGGTAGGAAATTCCGCCTCTGTGCTGGTCCAGGGCCTGAGGTTCTATTCAGGAGACGAAAAGAAGGGACTCTGGCACCCGAACGTGGCCGGGTTCAAACCCAGAGACATACAGATAGTCGCCGCCTTCGACATTGACTCCAGGAAGGTGGGGCTGGAGCTCTCAAAGGCCGTGTTCGCGCCCCCCAACGTGGCCAAGAAGTACGTCTCCATCCCTCGGAGCAAGGTCACGGTCAGGGGCGGCATCTCGAGGGGGGACGTCGCACCTCACCTCAGCGGTGTAAGGCTCGAGCGGATGAGCTCAGACGACGTGTCCGAGGGGCTCGAAGACTCTGGGGCGGATATCCTTGTCAACATGATCTCTTCAGGGTGCACCTCCTCGACCGAGGACTACGCGAGGGCAGCCCTGCGAGCCGGTTGCGGCTTCATCAACTGCACCCCGGCCCTGGCCCTGAAGAACAACAAGCTGGTCGCTGACTTCCAGAAGGCCAAGCTCCCGCTCGTGGGGGATGACCTCATGAGCCAGTTCGGCGGCACCATATTCCACAAGGGCCTGCTGGGCCTCATGGTAAAGCGAGGCATCAAGGTCTCGAAGAGCTACCAGCTTGACGTGGGCGGCGGTTCAGAGACGATGAACACCATAGACGAGGGGATCAAGATGGCCAAGAGAGGGGTGAAGACCTCTTCCGTTGCCGAGGAGGTCCCGTACAAGTTCGAGACCATCGCAGGGACCACCGACTACGTCGACTACATGGGCAACGACAGGACCAGCTACTTCTGGTTCACAGGGAGCACCTTCATGGAGAGCGGGGTGACCGTCGACGTGTATCTCCGTTCTTCCGACGGGGCGAACGCCGGGAACGTGCTCTTCGACGTCATAAGGGCGACATACAGATGCATGAAGGTCGGGAAGCTGGGGACGGTCGGGGAAATCTGCGCCTACGGGTTCAAGTCACCTCCGCGGCCGATGCGTCACGAGGAAGCTTTCACGAAGTTCGCCGCGCTCTACGTCCGCTGAAGCGCTTTCCACAGTGGCTTTTACAGGGCTTCAGCTTCCGCTTCCAACTCATGGAGGCCGGCCGGGGCAATATGCCTACGGGTTCACTTCCCCTCACTCAGCTTCATTCGTTTGCCGCGGGTCGGATCTGCGCACCAGTTTACCAGTAAACCAAGGAATGTTAGTGGGTTCTAATCCTCTGTGATCTGAACCCAGCGCACTTGGCCACGCTCAAGACCTGGATATCCCGATCGTGTTTAGACGCTCTCCTTTATTGTCTGGAATGCAACGCAGGTCTGTGTCTTCTCGATCCCCTTCATCATTCTCAGCTTATCGACGACTAGGGTGCCAACCTCCTCTACCGAGCCTGCCCTCACCTTGAGCACTATGTCCCATTCGCCCGAAATCACAATTACCTCGTGGACCCCCGGAATCTTGGACATCTGCTCCGCAAGGCTGCGCTGGGAGACGTTCTCAGCATTCCTGAAAGAGACAAGGACGAGAGCGGTAACCTGCTTTCCTATCTTCGAATAGTCAGGAATCGCAACGAATTTTCTTATGACACCGGAGTCAACGAGTCTCTTCAGTCTCTCTTGGACCGTCGCTCTGGGAATCCGGAGTTCGCTTGAGATTTCAACCACCGACTTCCTGCCGTCTTCGAGCAGCTCTGCCAGTATCTTCTGGTCTTTGGTGTCTAGCATACCAGCAAAACGCTGGGAAAAAGGCCCTTATATGATTTACATTCCGACAAAGTGCCACGGATTATGTCAAAGTGTTTATAGATATCGGTAGAATTCGTCTCTACATGACTGTGACGGTCGAGACGACAGGGGCCTTCGAGATTCCGAAACCTCTGAACGAATTGTCCGAGAGCGAAATCGTAAGGAAGGCGCACATCGGCAGGGTGAGCACCGAGGTGCTCAGGTACCTAACCGACGCCCTCACGGGCAGAGGATTCACCTGGCTGCTTCCCGTGATCTTCTCTAAGTCGACAGATCCCTTGTGGCCGGACCCCGGGGCGTCGATTGAGAAGAGGGTCGAGACAGAGATTTATGGCGAGACCGTAAGGACAACTCTGAGCATGATAATCCACAAGCTTGTCGCGAGTTCGACTGCTTATCCAAGGTTCTTTGTTCTCTCTCCAAACGTGAGGATTGAGAAGAGGGAGAGAAAGGCGACGGGATGGCATACGTACGAATTCACCCAGCTCGATTTCGAGATAAGGGGTGCTGGTTCCAAAGACGTCAAACGCCTATTCGAAGCCGTCATAGCAGGACTGATACGGCACGCCAAGAAGCAGGCTAGACGGGATCTGACATACCTTGGCAGATACGGCAGCCTCAAGGCGCCAGTGACACCGTTCAAGGCCCACGACAGGGAAGACCTCATGGCGAAGTACGGAGCCGAGTGGGAGACGAGATTGCCTCAAGAGATTCGTGAGCCGGTCTGGGTGACAAACATCCCAAGGGAGTTCTACGATTTTGAAGACCCAGCGACGGGCAGGTGGGACAACTATGACCTCTTCGTACCGAAATACGGCGAAGTGCTCTCGGGGGCCAGACGCGAATGGGAGTACGGCAGGATTACGGCAAAGATGGAGCGCGATGGCGTGAAGAAGGAGAGCTACACTCTGCTTCTCAGGATGGCTAAAGAAGGCAAACTCAAGCCATCGGCGGGCGCTGGAATTGGCGTCGAAAGACTCACGGCCTGGCTTGCTGGAGCCAAGCATATAGGAGAAGTTCAGGCCTTTCCGAAGGTTCCGGGAGTAGTTTACGACCTCTAAGGAAGTTCTGTGAAAGGCAATCCGAAGGTTATCGACGCCATTGCCTGTGTTTCCATCGCAAAATCGCCCGTTTCCCACTGCAGCGGAAAGGGGCTTCGGGACGACGACTCAGTGGTCAGGCGCTTCTTCTCTGAAGTTCTCGGCTACGATTTTGAGTATCTCGCTCAGGTCCTTCCCGTCGACGACTACGTCGGCCCGCTGTCTTACAATCTCCTGGACGTTAAACGTGATCTTGAGGTCCACCAGGTTGAAGAGGTCGAGGTCGTTGGCCCCGTCCACGACGGCCACCTTCTTGTCATCTTTCAGCATGTCACCAAAGGCCGTGTTCAGGATTTGAGCTTTGTTTGAGCTCACTAGAAGCCCGTAGCCAATCAAGCGCCCCTCGTGGAAGATGAGCTCGTTGGAGAAGACGTGGTCTAGGTCCAGCTCGGCCTTCACTCTATTGGCCAGCAAAGAGAAGCCACCAGATACGCCAACCCGAAGTGCACTCATTTCCTTGAGCTTCCTGACCATCTCCTGCGCGCCTTTCATCGAGGGAAGTCTCTCGGAGATGGAGACGCAGACCTGCAGCGGCAAGCCTCTGAGCAGTTCGATCCTCTTCTGGAGGCTCTGCTCCCAGTTCATCTCTCCACTGATTCCTTTCCGAGTAATCTCATGGACCTCCTTCTCCTTCCCTACGAGCCTTGCCAACTCTGGGAGAAACTCACCGTCCACTAGGACTCCCTCAACATCGAAGATTATGATCACTGGTCTATCCTGCTGCTGCCGCCGAAATCACTGGTGGGGCACACTGAAGTTGAGTAATGCTGGGATAAACGAGAACTAAAGGGTTATGACCCCAGGGAGTCTTAGCGGGATAGTGGCTTGAAGAGGAAGAGAGTGGCAATACTGGGAGCGACAGGGATGGGTGTCGGAAGGAAATACGGAAAGGCGATACGCTCGCGAACCGGTCTTCAGATCTCCCCCGAGGTTGCGGAGATGTGGTGAAGCCGACGAAGCCGAAGTCCATAGATGCCGACCTTGTCTTCTCCCCTCTGTCCACCCGGGCCGCCGAATTGCTGCACGATAGGGGCTTTCTTGAGTAGAGAGATCAGAGTCATCATCGTCGGCCTGGGCACGGTCGGAACGGCTCTTGCCCGAAGAATCCGCTCGGAGCGGTACGGCGACGACATCAGAGTCGTTGCGGCGGTAGATTCCAAGAGTGCCGCAGTGGATGACGGGGGTCTGGATCTGCGCAAGGTCCTACTGAGGAAGAGAAGGACGGGGATGGTCGGGGACGACACGGAGCATCCAGAGCCCCTGGCTGTAATCAGAGAGACCGACGCGCACGTCCTCGTCGAGCTGACCCCCAGCAACCCCGTCAACGCGGAACCCGCTCTTTCGCACATCAGTGCGGCCCTTGCTAGCGGGAAAGACGTCGTGACAGCCAACAAGATGTCCCTGGCCCTTTGTTACAGGCAACTGCTGGCCGACGCGAAACGCCGAGGCCGGGCGCTCAGGTACGGTGCTTGCGTCGGCGGAGGTCTTCCGGTGACTGATCTAGGCGAACTGATTGCACTGGCGGACGAAGTGACGGCCATTGACGGGGTTCTCAACACCACTTCCAACTTCATCCTGTCTGAGATGGAAGAGCGTAGGGTTGAGTTCGAATCGACGCTCAGCGAGGCGAAGAGGCTGGGGTACGCCGAGGCCGACCCGGGGCTGGACATAGACGGGGTGGACTCAGCGTGCAAGATAGTAATCCTGGCGAACCACGTCCTGGGCAAGAGCTTCACCCTCGAGAGTGTCCGCCCTCTCGAAGGGATAAGGGGAATAGCTCAGGCCCGGATGGAGAAGGCCCGAAGGAAAGGGAGGAGGCTCAGGATGGTCGCCTCCGCCGCCGACGGCGTGAGCGTCAGAGTCGAAGAGTTGCCCGAAGCCGACTCTCTCTGCGTCCGAGGCACCGACAACGCGGTCCGGTTCGACTGCAGGCTCTCTGGTCCGAGAGTCATCGAAGGTCCTGCGGGGGGCGGGGCTGCCACGAGCACGGCGGTCCTCAGGGACCTCCTGGCCATACGGAAGCTGAGGTTCGGTGGGTGACTCGACGCGCGAATCGTGATGAAGTTCGGGGGGAGCCTGCTTGCGAGCAAGGGAGGCGTCAGGAGGGCGGCAAGGGTCATCGCTACACGAGCGAAGGAGGACCAAGTGGTCGCCGTGGTCTCTGCTCTGGGAGATGTGACCGACCTTCTGCTCAGGGCAGCGCGGGACTCCAAACATTGGAAGGAGAGTCAAATCAACCTCTTCGTCGATGGGCTTCGGGATTACCATTCCAGGGTGCTTCGGGATGCGGGCATACGTCGTGCAGTTGAGGGTTCGGCAAGGGCCGAGGCCCTCCTTGAGGGACTGAGAGTCACCCTTCTGGGTGTCTCGATCCTCGGAGAACTTACCCCACGTTCTATGGACCTCATACTTTCATTCGGGGAACGACTGTCGGCCCCCATCGTAGCCGATGCCCTGAAAGCGGAGGGCCTGGAAACCAAGGCGCTCACCGGCGGAGAGGCGGGGATAATCACAGACGGCTCCCACGGCGAGGCGCTGCCGATCGAGAAGGTGGCGAGGCGCGCGGTGAAGAGGCGCCTGAACCAGCTGGTCTCGAGAGGCGTCGTCCCCGTCGTGACAGGCTTCGTTGCCGCGACCGAGAATGGCGACCTTGTCACCCTCGGAAGAGGGGGCTCCGACTTCACGGCTACACTGCTGGGGACCTACTGGGAAGCGGACGAAATCTGGATCTGGACCGACGTGGACGGTATCATGACTGCGGACCCACGGCTAGTCCCGGGGGCAAGGGTCGTCCGCGAACTGAGTTACGTCGAGGCAGAAGAGATGGCCGTCTTCGGCGCTAAGAACATGCATCCTCTCGCCCTGGGGCCGGTCAGACTCTCGAAGATCCCCGTCCGCATCAAGAACGGTTTCAGCCCCGACTCTCCCGGAACTTTGATCTGGTCTAGCCAGAAGAAGAGCGCCGAGGTCGTAAAGTCGATAGCGCTCGTAAGAGATGTGGGTATGCTGACGGTCTCCGGCGAGACTCTCGCAGGCCGGCCCGGGACGGCCGCAAACATCTTCCGCAGCCTGGCCGATTCTGGTGTGAATATCCTAATGATCTCTCAGAGCGTCTCCGAGTCGAACATCAGCGTCGTGCTGCGGAGAGGGACGCTCGATAGGGCGGGGAAGGCCCTGCAGAGGGGCCTGTCAGGGCTGGCGGGGAGCGCGCGGGTCGACCTGGAGCCGGACGTCGCGGTCGTCGCGGCCGTTGGCGCCGGGATGAAGGGGACCCCCGGGGTGGCCGCGAGGGTCTTCTCCGCCGTGAGCCGAGCGGGCGTCAACGTGCGGATGATCGCGCAAGGCTCGTCGGAGCTCAACGTCTCGTTCGTTGTCGGTTCGGAAGACGCAGTCAAAGCGGTCAGGGCTCTGCACACCGCCCTAATCGCCAATCCGAGATAGGTCGAGTCCTGTGGCCAAATCGAGACCGCTCTCGGTGGAGGTCCGGACGCCAGCATCGTCAGCGAACCTGGGCCCAGGGTACGACGTCTTCGCAATCGCGTTGGAGAGACCAACGGATGGGCTGAAGCTTCTGGCAGAGGATTCCTCTCGCCTGAAGGTGGACATCAGGGTCAGGGGGGCAAGAACGGTCCCCCTAGATGCTAGAAAGAACGCATCCAGCGCCGTCGCTCTGAAGATTGCGAAGGACTTCGGGATCCGCTCTCACATATCGATGGCGCTCGAGAAGCGTGTGCCCATCGGAGTAGGCCTGGGAAGCAGCGGAGCCTCGTCAGCAGCAGGCGCCTTCGCTATGAACGAATGTTTCGGGCTGGGGCTGAAGCTTCCAGAGCTCGTCAATTACGCAACTCATGGCGAGTTCGTCTCATCCGGGTCGGAGCACTGCGACAACGTGGCAGCCGCCCTCCTAGGCGGGTTCACCGTCGCCAGGCCGAGCCCAGCCCTTGAGGTCACCAAGTTCGACCCGCCGGAGTCGCTCAGAATCTGTCTCGCCACGCCGACCGTCACGCTGCCGAGAAGGAAGACGGAATACGCCAGGTCCATCCTCCCTGAGCGGGTTGAGCTGGAAAAACTCGTCCAAAATACGGCCTCAGCTTCCATGGTGGTCGCAGGCTTCGCCAGGAAGGACATCCGCATGATAGGTCGAGGGATGGAGGACGGAGTGGTGGAGCCAACCAGGGCGGCGATGATTCCCGGTTACGGCAGAGTGAGGAAGATGGCCCTCCAGGCGGGGGCCGTGGGGGTATGCATAAGTGGGGCCGGGCCGACCGTGCTGGCTCTGGTTGACGGCTCCAGCGTGAGGCCCGCGGAGGTGCTGAAGGAAATGAGGAGGGCTTTCGGAATGGAGGGGGTGGAAGCGGAAGGATACTGGACATCTGTCGGAGGGGGGGCTCGCCGCGTCGACGGATAACAACGGATGGGCGATTCGATGCATTCAGTGCGGCAAGTACACCGCGACCGAGCCGCCGGACTTTCGATGCCCCTCCTGCGGGGACCTGCTCGAGCTGGTCCCGGTCGGCAGAAAACCCGCCAGGAGGTCGCTGCTTCGCGGGCAGGTAGCGCTCGGTGTCTGGAGATATGCCAGGGGCTTGCCATTCGCGAGGGACGTCAAGCCCATCTCGCTCCAGGAAGGGGGAACTCCGCTGGTCCCGTCGTCCGGCATCGGGAAGGGACTGGGGTTGCAGGAACTCTACATCAAGAACGAGGGGCAGAACCCAACGGGGTCTTTCAAGGACAGGGGGATGACGGTCGCGGTTACGAAGGCGAGCCAGAGGGGCGCAAGGACGCTCGTCTGTGCGTCGACGGGGAACACCTCCGCTTCCCTTGCGGCATACGCGGCAAGAGGGGGCCTGGAAGCTGTGGTCATTGTTCCTTCGGGGAAGGTGGCCGCGGGGAAGCTCGTCCAGGCCACCGTCCACGGGGCGAGGATCCTGAGGGTGAAGGGGAACTTCGACGAAGCCCTGGGGTTAGTCCTCGAGGTAGTCCGAGAGAACCCCGCGCTGTACCTGATGAACTCGATCAACCCCTACAGAATCGAAGGGCAGAAGACCCTGGCCTACGAAGTCTTCGAGCAGCTAGGAGGCCGCGTGCCGGACTACGTGGTGCTGCCCGTCGGGAATGCTGGGAACATCAGCGCAATCTGGAAGGGGTTCCTGGAGCTGAAGTCCTGGCGGATCTCGGACAGGCTCCCCAGGATGGTTGGCGTCCAAGCGGCCGAAGCGGCGCCGATAGCGGAAGCCTACGAGAAGAAAAGGGACCACGTGAAGCCGTGGGGGGATGCCAGGACGGTCGCCTCAGCCATACGGATAGGGAAACCAGCATCGTGGAAGAAGGCGCTTCGCGCGATCAGGGATTCGGGAGGCCTGTCGATGACGGTTACGGACAGGGAGATCCTCCAAGCCGTCGACGAGCTCGCCTCGAAGGAGGGCCTGTTCGTCGAGGCCGCGAGCGCGACGCCGGTAGCGGCGCTCAAGCATCTGCGAAGGACGTTGGGCCCACGCGCAACGATCGTCTGCGTCGCGACCGGAAACGGGCTGAAAGACCAGGAGTCCGTGAAGGTGGACCTGGAAAGGACTCCGGAACTGTCAGGTGGTCCAGACCTCCTGAAAGCTCTTCGGGACAGCACCCCCGGCTAGGCTGGCTGCGAGGAGTGCGGATTCAAAGGGAAAGGCCCTGACCGCCCCCCAGCGCCACTGGTGGGACTACGATATCTGGGTCCCAAAGCGATTCGCACCTCTCTGTTCGATTCGAGGCTTGGAGAATCGCGGGCACGAGTTCCGTTCTGCTCGAGGCTTGATTGTAGATAGAGAGCTGTTCTGGAAAGTGAAGATATGGGGAGACTGCCAAGTTACAGCAGTAATCCATGATCTGTAGGGCTTCGGCCACGTTGTTGGTTAAGTTGGAGGCAGCGGCACAAACTCTGCGCAGGCGCCCAGTTCACTATTCAGTCCTAGGAGGAAGCGAGATTGGCGTCGACAGCGGGTATGTACGTGACAACCTTGTCCTCCTCTGTCAGTCGCAGTAAGTTCAGATTGCACAGTTTCTGGGCGGCATAACTGAGCGCTGGTTCGCTCTTGAAGCCATAGGCACGGAACTTGCTCAGCCTCAAACTCCCATTCGTGACTGCCTTCCTGAGTACGTTCAGATGGTTGGTCCGTATGTCCAGATCCTCGGCCTTCCTCCTTGCTTCGTCGATCAAGATGTTCCTCGCCAACTTAACTGGGATGTCTTTGGCCTGGGGACGGTGGCATGGTAACTGTAGACCCGCTCGGTAAGCTTGTTGAACATCGCTCTCGCCTCACCCCCCGACTGTTCGTGAAGCCACGAGATTACCTCGTGCGCCACAGGCTCATCCCCGCTCCCGATCGCATACCTCTTCTGGCGAACCTCAATTGCTCGTTCCACCTCTCCAAGAGTCAATGGCCTCACTCGGATCGACGGGGCCTGCAACTACCTCGCCCACCCTGTGCGCCCTTGACTCCAGAATGCTCATGAACTGCTCCTTCGCTATCAAGACCCACCATACACCCATCCTTGCCAAGCTCAGCATGTAGTCCCTGGAGATGTTGAGGAACTCGACGGCGGTGTCGTCATCCAACATGTCGAGGCTGTTCACAGAACAACAAATAGTGCCTGTAAGGCGACACTGTCGATGTGAGCTTAGCTCAGGCTCACGAATGAACCAGATTCAGTCGTCGTGACGTCGAACCCTAACTTGACAATGATGTGCGTAGCCAAGTCGATCGGATACTGTTCCCATAGCCGGCCGAAATACGCCATGCGGCCAGAGAGTTCGGCGACCGGTAAGACCCTCCCCTCTGCACTCCTGACCGCGCTCCGAATGTCACTCTTCAGTCCAATCCGCCGTTTCGTCCTGAACGGCGCGGCATGCAGCCCTGCCACGACATAGCCCTTTCTCGAAGCCGCTTCTGCTAGGAGCCCGTTCTCGACCCCGAGCTGCTCAGCAAGGGCCCGAATGTCGATGGGATCATCCCGGTACCTGAACTGGAACGAGGCCTCCGCTCTGCGGCTCTTGGGCTTCATCACCTTGCGGGCCGCCCTTTCTGCCGCAGCTCTGCGCCATTGGTCCCCCTTGTGGCACGTGCGCGACCGCACTGTTCGGGATGGCTGTCTGCCCACAGAACCTTCTCGACTATCTCCCGCTCAAATGGGGTGGAATCATACAGCCTCGGAACGCCACCTTCGAAGACTCCGATAGAGTGAGGGTCATACAGCGAGCGACGACTCTGCGGGTTCTTCCCGATGTAATTAGTGACTATGATGTATGGACAGTAGCCTGAGACTTTGCGAAGGATGAAGGACTGGACCATGTTCCTTGCGAGGTGCTGGTCCTTCTTGAACGCCAGAATCAACTTGGTCATTCCCGGCCTGCCCTCGTCTTTGGTCTACTTCGCAGCGAAGTCAGGACCCGGGCGATGGTGGATCCTCTCGGGGCTTAAAGTGGCCAAACTCAAGGAACCAGCGGGCGTCGCGCTCATGGTCAGTCTTCGTGGCTTCCGCTAGGCGAATGTCTCAGGGGATTATGATCTGTTCCTTTTCCGGCACGTAGAAGACGCTCAACGCAGGGTAGGTCTGGGGTGTTATTCAGCTCGGTATAGGAAGCGGCGTCCGGCCCACTTCCTGGGCGAGTCTCTCTATCTCCACCTTCAGGTCGCTCGCGGCTATCCCGTTGATCAGTCCCATCTCCTGGGCCTCCTTTGCTCCGAACCTCTTCCCCGTCATGGCCAGGTGCGCGAGCTGCTTCCTCCCGATCCTCAGCATCCCTATGGTCAGGGCGAGCGCCGAGCCTATCCCCTGCCTTCCCTGAGCGAGCGCGAACGTCGCCTCGGGAATCGCGAACGCCATGTCGCAGGCGAATATCAGCTCGGCCCCGGCCCCCACCGCAATCCCGTTGATGGCCGCCACCACGGGTTTGGGCGACCTGAATATCCTGTCGAAGACCGGCCTCATGGTGTCAAGGAAGAGGTTCAGCGCGTCGGTGAAGGTCGCCGCCTTGCTGAGGTCGCCGAGGTCCTCGCCCGCGGAGAAGTACTTCCCCGTCCCTGTAATCGCGATAAGGCTGCTCCCTGACGCGATGCCCTCGTTCAGCTTCTTCAGGATGTCCCGCCACATCCCGATGTTTATCGCGTTCGCCTTCTCTTCTCTGTTCAGTATGATCCAGTAGGCCCCGTTTTCTTCCTTTGACTCGACCAGCAAGCGCCTTCGGGTTCTCGCTATTCCGGCTCGTCCTCTTAAGCCTGCGCCGGCGCCGCGGACCCGCCCCCCGAAATCCCGTCGCCCCTTAGGGGTTAGGTCTGGGCGGTCCGGGCGCGACTGGGGCTCATGCCGCCAGCGCCACCGCGTAGAGCAGGCCGAAGGCTGCCATCAGCTGAGCCGCCTTCCTGTCGGGGGCCACCAGGGGGAGCCTTGCCGCGAAGGCCTTCGTCAGGCGGAGCGCCAGGGGCGCGCTCAGGAGCACGATGAGCAGCCACGGGCGGTCCAGCAGGACGCTCAGGGCGACCGTCAGCACGTATGAGAGGGCGACCACCCAGTCGTAGGCCTCTAGGGCGCGCCTCTGTCCGAGGAGCGTCGCCACCGTCGTCCTCCCTATGGACCTGTCCTCGTCCACGTCACGCGCGTCGTCTACCAGCAGCACCGACGCCACCAGCATGCCCAGCGGCACGGAATAGACGACCGCTTCGAGCGCCAGAGAACCCGTCTGCAGGTAGTGGGCTCCCAGGAACATGAGCGGGCCCCACACGACGAAGACCAGGAGCTCGCCCATCCCCTTGTCCTTCAGCCTCAGGGGCGGCGCGTTGTATGAGAGCATCAGGACTACAGCCGCGGCGACTATCACCAGGGAAAACGGCCTTTCCATGGCTGTGAGGGCCACTCCGGAGCCCAGCCCAACCGCCATCATGGCAGCCGCGTAGACCACGGTCGCCCTCAGCGAGAGGAATCCGCTCAGGACCGGGTGGGGCTTCAGGGCTTGTGTCCCCGGGCGGTCGGCGCCCGTCATCACGTCGTAGCAGTCGTTCAACAGGTTTGCGCTGGCGTGTATGGGGACCACCATCAACAGGGCGAGGACGTAGAGCAGCGGAGAGACCTGGTGCCAGTCCGAGATGAACGTGCCCGCCGTGATGGCCACGGCGCTCATCAGGAAGCTCCAGGGGCCGGTGACCAGGAACATCTTCCTGGTCGTGGACGCGTTTTCGAAGCGGGAGCCGGCCTCCAGCTCCGCAGACTTCCTCTCGGCGCGGTCAGCCATCGGCTCCGCTCCTCCTCGTCCAGGGGTGCTCCATGCTGACGCCCTTGGTCTCTCTGCAGAAGAGCACCGCAACGAAGGACAGCGCGCAGTACACGACGATCATCAGGGAGACGTAGGGCCACCCCTGCAGGGCGCCTCCTGCCGCGGCCACCAGGGAAGCCGCGAAGAGAGGAGCCAGCCCGCCCCCGAGGAATATGCCGATGGTGTGGCTCAGCCCGACGCCTGAGAACCTGTAGATCGGAGGGAACTGCTCGGCGAACCACGTCGTGGCCAGAGCGGTGTTGACAGTGGTGGAGAGGAGCATGAGTATCACCGCCGTGGCGATGAGAGAAGGGACGCTCGTGTTGAGCAGCATGAAGAAAGGAAAGGCCAGGACGCCCGGGGCCAGGGAGCCGGCGGCCATCACCATCTTCCTGCCCTTCCTGTCCGCCACCACCATGAACCCCACCACCTCGAATATGGAGACCACGCCCGCCACTATCAGCCCCATGATCAGCGGCGCGGAGCTCACCCCGAGGAGCGCGAGGTAGCCGGTCGCGAACGTGGTCAGAACGAAGAACGCGGCCGGGGTGGACATGGTGGCGACCGAGAGCAGCAGCACCAGCCTCCACTGGTCTCTCATGACCATGACCGCGGGCATCCTGAGGGTCTCCTTCCGCTGTACCAGGCTCTCGAATATCTCGGTCTCGGAGAAGCGGTATCTCATCACGGCCGCTCCCGCAAGCGCGACCGCGCCGAGCAGGAAGGCGGTGCGCCAGCCTTCTGCCAGGAACCGAGCCTTGCCCATCAGCCCGAGGAACGAGACAAAGACCCCGGCGGCGAAGACGGCTCCGATTATCGTCCCCTGGCCGACCCAGTTCCCCCAGAACGCCCTCCACTTGGACCTGCTCGCCTGCTCCGTGATCCACGTGGATGCGCCTCCCCACTCTCCGCCGAACCCGAAGCCGTGAAAGAACCTGAAGACCACCAACAGCACGCTTCCCATCACGCCTATTGTGATGTGGTCATCTTTGCTCGAATTCTTGGGCCCAAGGACGAGCCCTCTAGGGCTCCCATAGACGAAATAGCCCCTATCCCGAGTCTTCACGGCCATTTCGAACTTTGACGGCTCGTTTTGGGTCAAATCCTTCCCCGATTAGAGGATGAGGCTGGTAATAAACTGTCGGGTAATATCCTGTCGGGTAATATCCTGTCGGGTAATATCCTGTGCCAGCATTCCACAGCTTGGTATCGAATCGAATCTGTGCCAAAACTGTCCGCGAGTATGGCTGCCGAACACTCCCACCAAGGGGCAGGAACCAACCACCAGCCTGCCCCTAGCGCGCGACCAGGCTCTTTCCGCTCCGGACCCAGGCCGCCTTTTCCATCACTTCGCAGATGACTTCACTACACTCCGAACACCTGATTGTTGTCCCCTCTTCTACGGGGTAGAACTCCCTCAGGGTCACCCTGCATCTGAGCCCGGCATACATGCTGTCACGGACGGCGTCCGGATTTAAGGCGCTGAGTGCTCCTTCAGCAGCTCAGCAACCCCAGGGTGCTTCAGGAGCACCTCCAGCAGCCTGTCGTGCTTCTCAAGCCTCTCCTCGAGCCCCTTTTTCTCGTCTTTGAGGGTGAGGAGCTCCAGCTTCATGTCCTTGAGGTCCCCTTCATTTGCTGCTTCCACCTCTTCTAGTCTCTGGGTGAGGGCCGCTTCGTTCCTGTACGCCTCCCCTATTGAGAGGAAGGGCATCGCCCTCAGGTACTGCTCCACCGCCGGCTTCGGGAGGTGCCTGTCGTAGTGCTCCTTGGTCCCCGTGTAGTGGCCTATCAGCTTCTCGACATACTCCTCGGCGATGTAGTCCTTGGCGACGTTGTCGTAAAACTTCCTGAACCCGTGAGCCATATGCACCTCATGTCGTCTCTTCTTCTCAGTTCTCAGTCCGCTACTCCACAGGAGGTCACTGATGGCATTCGCTATCCCCCTGGTCTTCCACCTCAGCCACTCATCTTCCCAAGCCCTCCTAGTGACCACCGCGGGAGAGTCCGCCGTGATCTTCTGCCCCTCCCTGGCCCTGACCTCGAGGTATTCGGCCCGCTTTTGGTACGCCTCCTTCATGATCAAGGTGTCGTATTCGTCCCCTCCCTCCTCAGAGTAGACCGTCATCGCTCCGCACAGGAGCTCCGCCCCCGCCGGGAGAACATGCAACCCGTTCACCCCCAGCTTCAGCTCTCCGGGCTCCGGGACCACTACCTCCCCCGCCTTCCTGTACACCGGCCGCACGTCCTCCACGTCCAGGAAGGCGAAGGCCCCCACCCGTACCCCTGCGGAACACATGAAGAGGATGGCCACCTGCAGCTGTATCCACGCCCTCGGGAGCATCAGCCGTATCTCCTCCAGGCGGTACTCCCTGTCGTCCTTGGTGGTTCTCCCGCTCTCGATAAGCCTCATGAGCTTCTTCCACGGGAGGAGAATCTCGTTCATCTCGCAGGCGAGTATTATGGGCCTCAGCCTGTGCCTCGTCTCCGTGGTCCCAATCTTCTTCGCCAGGATGAGGGGGTTGTACTCCCGGATGAAGCGTATCACCAGCCTCTTCGCCTGGGCCGGGTCCTTCCTGAATGCCTCCACCAACCTAACCATCCCCTCCTCCACCTCCTTCGAGGTGATCTTGACGGCGAAGTCGGGCCCGGGTTTGTGGTGTATCTTCTTCGGGTCCGCGAACCCGGCGAACTCCAGGAACCACCTGGCGTCCCGCTTGTAGTCCTCCTTGGTGTGGGGGGACTTCACAGCCTCCCAGGGAAGGATTACTTCATCCTCTTTGGGGTCAGGCACGGTTCTCACCCGAATAATTCGGGTACTGGTTTAACACGGTAAAGCGAGCGGCGACGGTCGGACTCGAACCGACGGCCAATTGGTCTCTGCCTGGCGAGCTAACAGCCAATTGCTCTACCACGCTGCCCAGTCTCTGGACTTCTGAGCTACGTCGCCGCACCCGGTCCGTTCCGAGATGCGCTCAAAAACATTCTTAGTGTGAAGGCGGTGTTTGACGAGACCAAGGTCCACGGCTCCTGAGAATAGAAATGAGTATTCTGAGGAACTTTTCGGTCATTCGTGGAATATTACGCGATACCTCTCAGGGACAAGGTCATGAATCAGTGCTTGCCGAGGTCTCAATTTCTGACCCGGTTTCTTGAATTCAAGAAAGTATACTGTATTGTCTTTCACGCCTATTCTGTCACATACAACCAACGGCGAGAATACCGTCCAACCCATCCTCCTTAGCTCATTGGCAACATTCTCTTCATTGGCAATCTGCTGGAGTCTTCTCCTCCTCTGAGTTTCCGAGTCATGAGGAAGGCCCTTGAGTTCCTTTGCCCGAATCGACCTCAGTTCCGGGTGAAGGATCGGAGCATTACGCCCTCCTCTGCTTCTTTCCTCTGCAGTGAACTGATGTCTCACAATATAATGCAGCGGAAGCCGGCTAGATAACCTGAAACCTATGACTGCCGCCTATGCCTTACTCGTTTCCGAAAGTAATCTCAGGAATGTTGTTTATACCCCAGATTGATTGGCCGAAGCTTGTGCAGATGTCCGCCTCTGAAAAGGACAGAAAGGACGTCGAGTCAGTCATCCGGGCTTTCTTCGAGGCAGGCAAGAACAAGGACCTGACCTCCCTGGCTGACTTCCACTCGTCGAGAGAGGCGTTCTCGAAATTCGACGAAAACCCGCCTTATGCCCGGCAGAACTCTGACGAGGCCTTCGTTTACGAGCAGGCCGCCTTCGCCAACATATCTGATTACAGGTACTCCATAGACGACTTGAGAATCGACCTGTTCGGGGACGCGGCGGTCGCCACCTTTTATCTGACCTATGGCGGGATGTTCGTCAACGACTACTCCTTCGAAGGCTCCCCCGTCAGCGGCCGGGCCAGGGTCACTATGGTGCTGGTGAAGACCGCCAGGGGGTGGAGGATAGCCCACGAGCATCTGAGCCGGTACCCGGACTGGGTCGCACCGGGACCAGACCAGCGACTCCGGCCCAAGGGTTAACTAGCGGGCGCCAGGCGTGCCTGACAGTTGTCCCTCGACCTGTATGACGTATGGTACTTCCTGATGGGCTTCCTGATGGCCAACGGAGTGCCGCACTTCGTGTTCGGGAGGGCGGGCAAGCTCTTCCGCAGCCCCTTCGGCCAGCGCTCGCCTCCGAAGACCAACGTCGCATGGGGGAGCGCCAACTTCGCCCTGGCGACCATCATCGGGCTGGCCCTGGCATATATGAGGCTCTATGACTCCTACTCCATTGCATTGCTCCTGCTGGGCTTCTGGTTCATGGTCCTGAACTTCGGCTACTCGATCAAGAGGTTCTTGAACGAGTAGGGGTGAAGAAGGATGGGCCCGGCCAGATTTGAACTGGCGACCGACCGGTCTCTCCGAGCGGCTCCTATGAGCCGGTCGCTCTAACCGAACTTCTCGCAGATGCACTGAGCTACGGGCCCACTTTCACGGCTCCTTGGCTGCCACCTTTAAGCGCCGCGGCCAAACCTAAATAACCCCCCAGAGGTTGTCTGAAACCCAGTAGCAGTGAACAAGGATCAAGACGAGGGTTTCGAAGATATCCTAGCTGAACTCGACCGTGAAGAGGCGCGCGTGAAGATTAGGATGGAGATGAGACGCTTCGGCAAACCCACAACGGTGATAGAGGGGATCAAGATGAGCGACAAGGACCTTCACGGGCTTAACTCTAAGATGAAGAGGGCACTGGCCACAGGGGGGACTGTCAAGGACGGCATAATGATACTCCAGGGAGACCACAGAGAGACCGCGGCGAAGATGCTCAAAGAGAACGGATTTTCTGAAAGCTCAATCGAAATAATCTGATATTCCCTGTCTAACTGTTCAAGCTTTTAAAGGGTAAACCGGGCCGCCGCAATCAGAAGTTCCATGTCGAAGCCTATTGTGACCTTCGAAGGCTTCGTAAAGCGGGTACTCGTCGTAGTCATCTTCCTGCTGCTGATCTTAGCCGTGGTCGGCCTCCCAGTCTACTACGTGGTCGGCTCCTACCTGCACCTCCCTGTCGATTTCATTCGGATCGCCAGCAACCCGGGCCTAGTCTTCGCATTCGTCCTCCGCCTCCTTTCCACCGAGCCCTTCAAGACCATCTTCGCGCTGGTCGTCTTCCCAGGCTTCTCCTTCGTGGCCGTCTATGGGACCATCTTCATGGGCTGGGTCGAGAGGAAGATGACGGCAAAAATCCAGTTGAGGACCGGCCCGATGTACGCCGGGAAGGTCGAAGGGATACTCCAGAACGTGGCCGACTTCCTCAAGCTCGCGTTCAAGGAGATGCTGATACCCAGCGGAGTGGACCGGGCCACCTTCCTGGCCGTCCCGCTCGCGCTCATGGCGGTCGCCGGCGCCTTGGTCGCCCTCCTCCCGCTCTCTCCCACGGTCTTCATCGCCAACCCCCCCGTGGGGGCGGTCATGGCCTTCGCCATCCTAGGATTCACCCCGCTGGTGGTGCTCATAGCGGGGTGGGCAAGCAACAGCAAGTTCCCGTTCCTGGGCGGGCTCAGGGCTCTTCACCAGCTGGTGGCCTACGAGATCCCAATGATACTGTCCCTCGTCGGGGTGGTGGTCCTCGCGGGCTCGCTGAACCTCATGGATATAGTCACCGCCCAGACGGGGCTCTGGAACATCGTCCCTGAGTTCCTGGCAGCGGTGGTCTTCTACATCTGCGCCCTGGCGGAGCTCGAGAGGATACCCTTCGACCTGCCCGAGGCTGACAGCGAGCTCGTGGCCGGGTGGCAGACGGAATACTCAAGCATGCTCTTCGGCAGCTTCCAACTGGCAAACTTCACGAGGATGTACGTCATGGCCGGGCTCTTCACCACCTTCTTTCTTGGTGGATGGCTGGGGCCCGCCCCCGTCCCGCCCGTGGCCTGGTTCCTGGTCAAGGTCACCATCGTAGACATCTTCATGATGCTCCCGCGCAGCATAATGCCCAGGCTCAGGATCGACATGCTGCTCAGGGCGGGATGGGTGAAGCTGCTTGCGATCTCTTTCGCCAACATCTTCCTCACCATGGTGCTGGTCTCTCTCGGGGTGGTTCACTAGTGGGCACCTGGAACTACGTCAAAGGTGTGTTAGTAGCGACCTGGTCTGGGGTGCGGCACTTCTTCCGCCCCAGGATGACCTTGCGCTACCCAGACCAGAAGCAGGACCTCGAGGGGCAGGGGTACAGGTACGACGCCCGACAGGGGGTCGGGCTCCCAGGGTTCAAGGGGAGGCACATACTCAGGTTCGAGAAGTGCACCGGCTGCCAGCTCTGCGCCATAGCCTGCGACGGCGTCGCCATGGCCATCGACATGCAGAAGGTCGAGAAGGGGAAGCCCCAAAACAAGAAGGAGATCTGGCCGGCCGTCGACTACGGCAGATGCCTTCCGCCTTCTACACCCATAACGACGCTCGGCGGCATCAAACCCCTGTCGGAGGTCCGTGTGGGCGACAGAGTGTTGACGCACACGGGGAAGTTCAGGAAGGTGACTCGCCTATTCGCTAGAAAATACACGGGCAAGCTTTACACCTTCAAGACTCTGGGCAACTCTGAACCACTTACGACGACAGAAGACCACCCGATTCTGGTATACGGAGAGAAGGGGGTCTCGTGGGTCTTCGCAAACGAGGTCTCCTGCCGGACATACCTCACAAGGCCGATCATTGCTGAAGAAGAACCGAGGGAGCAAATCGAATACTCTTACGAGCTATACCATCCTGCGGGACGAGGTGGCATGTTCACCACTGAAACGGTCTCTCTAGGGGCTACGCCAGAGTTGATGAGGCTGATTGGTTACTATCTTGCCGAAGGGTCGTCTGATCGCTACAGGGTCTCATTCGATATACACAAGAACGAGACTGACATCAAAGACGATATAGTCGAGTGCACTTTGAAAGTCTTCGGAACTGGCATATCGCTCAAACCCGAAGCGGATTCTGACGGCCTGAAACTACGCATCGACTCGGTCAGGGTTGCTGCTTTCTTCTCGCAGTTCGGGCATTCGGCAGACACCAAGAAGCTGCCATGGTGGATGGTCTTGCTCCCGCCTGTCAACATACGGGAGATAGTCCGTGGTGAATTCTGGAGCGATGGTCACTATTCGAATAAATTCTACGAGTACGCCACTAAGATGCGCTCGAACTACTTCATCATCCGAACAACGTCAAGCGAGTTGGCGATGCAGACGCATTATATCCTGAGTCGCTTGGAGATACTGTCTTCCGTCAGCACTGAGAAGCAGAAAGACCGTAAGCTGTGCTACTCGGTCACAGTTCACACGCCCTATGTCGAGGCGATGGGTCAGCTTGTGGAACTCCCTGCGAAGAATAACGAGGTCTCGCACAGTTACGTACACATCAGCGACCGGATGGTAGTCTCCCCAGTGGTCAAGATCGAGGTTAAGGAAGTAAGCAATTATCTTGTGCAGAACCTGGAGGTCGAAGGAGATAACAGCTACGTTGCCTCAAATGTCTCTGTCCACAACTGCGTCTTCTGCGGCCTCTGTGTCGACGCATGCCCCTTCGACGCCCTCGACATGACCAACGAATACGAGCTGGCGGCCTACGACAAGATGGGCCTGAAGTACACGCCTGACATGCTCGCCGTCCCGCCGAAGCTGGAAGGCAAGAAGTACAAAGTGAAGTTCGACACCGAAAAGGGGGTGGTCACCTACGGCTGACGCCGTCTTCCTGGCCATGGCGGTCGTCACGGTCGGTGGTGCGATAGTCTCTCTTGAGGCGAAGGAGCTCGTCTACGGCGCCATCGGCCTCGCAGGCTCGCTGTTCGGGGTAGCCACTCTCTTCTTCCTCCTCAATGCCCCCTACGTGGCGGTCTTCCAGATCGCCGTCTACATCGGGGCCGTGGCGGTCCTCATCCTGTTCACCGTGATGCTGGTGAGGCAGGAGGGCTGGGCCGGAGAGGCGAGGCCGAAGTCGACTACGACCGTCGCAGGGGTGATCGCAGCGGTGGCGGTCATACTCGCGCTGACCTTCGCTGTCCTGGCGACCGACCTCTCGAGGTTCACCGTCATCGCTAACACAGCGACCTACATAGACGTGGGCAAGCTCATCTCGACAGGCTACGCGCCCGTCCTGGAGGTGCTCGCCTTGGTTCTGGCCGCTTCCATCGTGGGCGCCCTGGCCCTGTCCAGAGTCGACAGGGAGGGGGACACTCGTTGAATTCTCTCTCCGACTTCGTCGTAGTTTCTGCCCTCCTCTTCGGCATAGGCGTCTACGGTTTGGTGACCAAGCGGAACGCCATGAGGCTCCTGTTCGCCGTCGAGCTGATGATAAACGCCGCCAACCTGAACTTCGTAGCATTCAACCAGTACCTCCCCTACCAGGAGGCGAGCAACGCCGTGGGCCAGACGGTCGTGCTGTTCTCGATCGCCCTGGCCGCCGCCGAGGCCGCTGTGATCCTGGCCATAGTGATAGTCGCCTATAGGCTGCACAACAACATCGACGTGAGCGAAATGAAGACCTTGGAGGGATAGCGGTGCTACAACACGCCTTCGAGAACACTGGTCCGATGCCAAGGGCTGAGCTTCGCTAGAGGGGTTGCCAGTGGAATATATCCTTCTCCAGACAGTGGCGGTACCACTCGTCGTCGCCCCTGTTGTCCTGCTCCTCGGCAGGAAGCTCGGCCGTAACGTCGGCTGGGTAGCATTCGCCTCCCTGCTCTACACCACGCTGCTCCTCGCCTACCTCGCTTCCTCCCTGTTCAACGGTGGGGCCAGCGTGACGGAGTCCTATGCCTGGGTCCCGGTGTCGGGCCTGGTCTTCGGGTTCCTCGGGGACAACCTGAGCATCCCCGTGGCCCTGACGATGAACATCATCGTCACAGCCACCTCGGTCTATTCGATGGGGTACATGAAGCACAGGCTAGAGGCCATGTACGGGGAAGAGAGGAAGGGGCAGTACTCGCTCTACTTCCTCAACTTCATGCTCCTGGACGCCGGGCTGATAGGCATCTCACTTTCCACCAACCTCCTGGAACTGTACATGTTCCTCGAGCTGATGCTGATACCTTCGGCATTCATGATGGCGCTCTTCGGGTACGTCAACAGGGAGCGGGTCGCAATCATGTACTTCCTCTGGAACCACCTCGGCGCCTTCATCTTCCTCGCGGGGATAGTCTTAGTGTACACGGCGACCGGGAGCTTCCAGATCTCGGCCCTTTCCACCATCCCACTGGGGACCGTCGCCTACTGGGCGGTCGGCCTCATCCTAGTCGGTTGGCTCATCAAGATGGCGGTCTTCGGTGTCCACATGTGGCTCCCCTACGCCCACGCGGAGCACCCGACCTCCTTCGCGCCGATAATGGCCACCATCGTGGCAGTGGGGAACTACGTCGTAGTGAGGCTGCTCGTCGAGGGGATGCCGGCCGCCTTCCTGCCATTCTCCTTTCCCCTGATGGTGATCGCCCTGATCACCATGGTGTTCGGCGGAGCCATGACCATGGTCCAGAACGACGTGAAGTACGTCTACGCCTGGTCCACCATCAGCCAGAACGCTTACTCGCTCCTCGGCATAGGGAGCCTCACCCTCCTCGGCGTGTCCGGAGGGGTGTTCTACTTCCTCAACCACATAATCGGAAAGACCATCCTCTTCTGCGTCGCTGGCATCCTGGTCTCACAGGTCGGGACCAGGGACATCCGCAAGATGGGCGGCCTGGCGTCCAAGATGCCCCTGACCGCCGCCCTGGCTCTCATAGGGACCATGGTAATCTCCGCCGTCCCCCCTACCGGCGGCTTCCAGGCCGAGTGGATACTGTTCGAGGGCGTCTTCGCCCGGGGCACGACCGGAGGGATTGAGTGGAACTTCGTCGTCGCCATCGGAGGGCTCGCGGCCACTATCCTGACCGTGGCGTACACCTTCTGGCCGATGCGCAGGATATTTTTCGGACCTCTCCGGGCCGAGCTGCAAGACGTCCGGGAAGCGCCACTCATCATGATCCTCCCAATCTTCTTCCTCGCTGTGCTCGCCATTGCCATAGGCATCTACCCTGACCTGCTCTTCAGGTCTCTCTATCACTTCGCCAGCGGCATCGGGCTAGGAGTCCGCTGAGCATGACCGCCGTCCCCGTCCCATCGTACTTTGTCTGGCTGATCTTCATCCTCCCATACATCGGGACCGTGGTTGCCCCTCTGACCGGAAAAGGGAGGGTCAGGGACGCCTTGGCGGTGCTCTTCCCGCTGCTGTCGGCTCTCTTCGCGCTCGACCTCCTCATCCCGGTGGTCCAGGGAAACACTGTCTCGCTGGTCAACTCAGTCATCCCGGCTTCCGTCCCCTGGATACCAGAGCTTGGCATCAGCTTCGGGGTCCTATCCGATCCGTACACGGTCATCATCGCGAACCTCGTCGCGTGGATCAGTTTCCTCGTGATGCTCTATAGCGTGGACTACATGAAAGGGGACCGCGGGCTCACGAGATACTGGTTCTTCATGAGCTTCTTCATAGGGAGCATGCAGCTCATCGTGCTGTCGAACAACCTCCTGGGGCTCTTCATCGGTTGGGAGGGGGTGGGGCTGTGCAGCTACGCCCTCATCGGCTATTACTATCACGACGAAACCGAGAACTGGGTCGGGACCCCCGGGTCGATGGCGCTGGGAGAGGAGCAGGCATACTCTCCGTCCCACGCGGGGATGAAGGCGTTCTTCATGACTAGGGTGGGGGACCTGGCCATGCTCGCCGGGATTCTAATCCTCTTCGTCTTTTCGGGGACCTTCAACTATCACGACCTGGCCACTTCCACGGGGTGGGCCACGGCCCTCGCGGCCTCGGGACTCCTAGTCCCTGTCGCGCTGCTCATCTTCGGCGGAGCCATAGGCAAGTCGGCCCAGTTCCCGCTCCAGGAGTGGCTCCCGGACGCCATGGCCGGCCCCGCGCCGGTGTCGGCGTTGATCCACGCGGCGACCATGGTAAACGCAGGGGTCGTCCTCGTCGCGCGCATAGGTCCGATATTCTATTTCGCCCTCGCCTCCAACCCCGCCCTGATTCAACCGTTCTTCATGGTGGTCGCCTGGATCGGCGCGTTCACCGCCTTCATGGCGGCCACCCAGGCCATGGTGGGCTTCGAGCTGAAGAAGCTGCTGGCGTACTCGACGGTGTCTCAGATAGGCTACATGATTCTGGCCCTCGGCCTCGCCGGTCTCTCGACGAACTTCGCCGAGGGGCTGTCGGCCGGCCTATTCCAGCTGATAAGCCACGCCATCTTCAAGGCGGCCCTCTTCCTGATGGCAGGGTTCCTCATCCACCTCACCGGGACGAAGTACATCAACGAGATGGGGGGGCTCAAGGACAAGCTGAAGATCACCTTCGCCGTCTTCCTAATCGCTGCGGCCGCGCTCTCGGGAATTCCTCCGCTCAGCGGATTCTGGTCGAAGGACGCCATCCTGGCCACCGCTTGGGGGGCGGGGCAGTATGGCCTCTTCATCGTCGGGTCCGCCACCGCAGGGCTGACGGCATTCTACGCCTTCAGGATGCTCGGCCTGGTCTTCTACGGCATCAGGGCCAAGCCCGGCCACGAAGAGGTGGGGCACGAGCCGAAGGAGGCGTCTCCGCTGAGCTGGGTCCCATATTCGGTCCTCGGCGTCGGGACTGTGCTCATAGGGATACTGGGGTTCTTCAACCTCGGAAACTTCCTGCAGGCCGCGGCAATCACCTACATCTACTCCCTCTTCTCCGGCGCCTCCTTCTCCAGCCTCGCCCCGACGTCCTCGTTCAACTACGTCTCCTCCCTGATCACCATAGGCTTCATCATCGTGGGTTTGTTCTTCTCGGTCCAGTTATATGTGAGGCGGAAGGTCTCCCCGTCGCGTATCGTCGGGGAGTCCGGGGTCGCCCACACGCTCCACACTTTCCTCGAGAACCGCTGGTACATCAACGCAGTCTACTACAAGGTCTTCGTCAACGCCCCCCTGAGGGCGTCCTACTGGGCCTTCGACAACCTCGAGATAGGGGGGCTCGAGAGGGTGAACGACGGGGCCAGGGCGCTCGCCCTGTGGTTCTCGGCGGGAGGGAACTGGTTCGACAGAAACGTGATTGACATGATCTCAGATGGCGCCGCGAGGGCCGGTAAGCGGCTCTCCAGGGCCTTCCGCAGGCTGCAGACGGGGGTCCTCGAGCAGTACGCCCTCGTCCTCGCCGTGGGCCTCATCATACTCCTGCTGCTCTTCCTGCTCCTGTCGGGGGTGCACCTTCTGATATGATCCCAATACTCTCGATACTGCTGTTCCTGCCCATCGCGGCGTCCGTCCCTGCCTACCTGATCCTCAGCAGGCGCAAGTCGGTGGGGGTGTGGTTCACCCTGGGCGTGGCCTTAGCCGAGCTCGTCCTCGCTCTGTACGTCTTCTACTTCGTATACGCCAACTTTCCGGGCCTGGGCCACTCGGGTTTGGGCCAGTACGCGCTGACGGAACAGTACAGCTGGGTGAGCGTCGCATCCTTCGGGGTGAACTACCTGGTGGGGGTGGACGGGCTCAGCTCTCCGCTCGTCTTGGCGACCGCCCTGCTGACCGTTTTTGCAGTAATCGGGTCGAGGAGGCTGATAGACAGGTCGGAGCCCGCATACTACTCTCTCATCCTCCTATTCGAGGGAGCAATCGTAGGCGTCTTCCTGTCTCTGAACCTCGTGCTGTTCTACTTCTTCTGGGACCTGGTCATGATTCCCATGTTCTTCCTGATTGGGATCTGGGGCGGCGACAGGAAGAAGTACGCGGCCATGAAGTTCATGATATTCATCTTCACCGGGAGTATGATACTCCTTCTGGCCCTGATGGCGGCCTACATGGGGGTCAGTCCGACGACCTTCGACATCCCGAGTCTGGCTGGACGGATTCCAGCCTCCGTCCAGTACCTGCCTCTCTTGGCGTCTTTCATCGGCTTCGGCATCAAGCTCCCTGTCTTCCCGCTTCACAGCTGGCTTCCGGACGCCTACACCCAGGCGCCCGCCCCCGTCGCAGTCCTTCTCGCGGGGGTGCAGTCAGCCATGGGCGGGTACGGGCTCATAAGAATCAGCATCGGGCTCTTCCCTCAGGCGGCCGAGCAGTGGGCCTGGGCGTTCATGGCCGTAGGGATAGTGACGATGTTTTACGGCGCGGGGGTCGCCATACTCTCCAAGAACCTGAGGTCGATGTTCGCCTACACGAGCATCGCTGGGATGGGGTTCGTCGTGCTCGGCTCCTTCGCGACTGTGGCGTCTGGGAGCATCATAGGGATGCAGGGAGCCATACTCGAGATGTTCGTCCATGCCTTCACCGCCGGGTCCCTCTTCATGCTCGCGGGCTACATCCAGAAGGGGCTCGGCACCACTGACATCTCCCTGATGAGCGGCCTTCGGAGCGTAATCCCGCGAGCGGGGACGCTCCTCGTCTTCGCCTGCGTGGGGGCGATGGCTCTCCCTCCCTTCGGGAGCTTCGTCGCCGAGGTCCTGGTGATAGTGGGAGGGATCCACGCTACCCCCTATGCAGCCGTCGCCATCTTGGTCCCAGTGATGATAGGAGGGTACATGCTGTGGATGATCAAGCGGGCTGTGCTGTCGCCGCCTCTCACCGGGTCCACTGGGACTGACATACAAGACGTGGACGCGGCTGTCCTGGCTCTCTACCTCGTGCCGTTGATCATCATGATGTTCTTCTCGGCCCTCGTGCTGGGGCCCGCGGCCCCGGTCGTGCAGCACCTGCTCAACTTGGTGAGCCACTAGGATGGAGTACATACTAGCAGCAGTCATCGCGCTGGGCGCAGCCGCCCTGGGCACCCCCCTCCTGCAGACAGTGGGGCGCAGGTTCAGAGCGGGCGCCTACGCGTCCATCGCCGCCCTAGGGGTCGCCATCGTGATGGTGGCTGCTAACACTGCCTACGGGGGAGGCGTCTCCTACTTCGGTCACCTGCTTGTCTCCGACGCCCTGGGGGACCTGTTCGCCCTGGTCGTCCTCTCTGTGTCGCTCGCGGTGGCAGTCGTCTCGCTCTACTCGTCCCCCAGCGCCCCGAACATCCCCTCCTACTACTCGCTCCTGTTGTTCTCTGCCCTGGGGATGCTCCTCCTATCCTACTCCGCCGACCTGCTCATGCTGTTCGTCGCCTGGGAACTGATGAGCCTCCCTACCTACGTCCTGGCGGGTTTCGACAAGAAGAGGGTGGAGTCCAACGAGGCTGCAGCGAAGTACGCCATCCTCGGCGCCCTCTCGTCGGCCATAATACTCTACGCCATGAGCCTGACCTACGGCATGACCGGTACCACCCAGATCTCCGGGGTGGTGGCCAGGATAGCCTCTGAACCCTTCAACCCGCTCGTCAGCGTAGCCATCCTCCTCTTCATCGTAGGGTTCGGGTTCAAGATGTCGATAGTCCCGTTCCACATGTGGGTCCCGGACGCCTACGAGGGGTCACCTCCGGCGGTAGCCACCCTGTTCGCGACGGCGACCAAGAAGGCGGGGTTCGTGGCAGCCATCAGGGTGGTCCTGGCTGTAGCCACCGTCTACGCCCTTGCGCCGAACTCGGTCTTCACACTGGCCAACGTCCTCGCCGTCCTCGCGGTCGTCACGATGACACTGGGGAACGTTGCAGCACTGACGCAGAAGAGCATGACAAGGCTGCTCGCCTACTCCAGCATCGCCCAGGCAGGATACATCTTGGTAGGCTTCGCCATCTTCGCCTACAGCCAACAGACAGGGCTGTATGCTTACAACGCCGTGCTAGGGATGACAGGTGCCCTCTTCCACATAGTCAACCACGCGATAATGAAGGGCGCCGCCTTCCTAGCGGCTATGCTCGTGCTCATCCAGTTGAAGAGGAGCGACCTTGACATCTACAATGGCCTTGCGAAGAGGATGCCCATCACGGCGTTCACTCTCGCCGTCGCGTTCCTGGCCCTGGCCGGGATTCCCCCGCTCAGCGGCTTCTGGAGCAAGCTCATCCTGTTCCTGTCGGTCATCAACACCCCGCTCGCCTGGGTCGCAGTGGCTGCGATACTGAACAGCGCATTCAGCCTCGGTTACTACTTCTGGGTCATCAAGAGGATGTACCTCGACCAAGGTGAGAGCACAGAGAGGGTGAATGAGCCCTCCGGGTTCGTCGTCGTGTTCGCGGTGCTGGTCGGCCTGATAATCGGCATAGGGCTCTTCCCCCAGGGGTTCATCGCTTTCGCCCATGCCGCCGCCACGAGTCTCTTCCCGTAGAAAAGGCGTCCATCAGAGTGGGGCCCCCGCTGGACCCTGGCCAGCCGCACTGTGTCGCCAGGGCCATGCCTGTCCTTCGGTTCGCGAAGTCCCAGGTTTCTGTCCGACCGCATCCCGGCGCCCTGTCGCCTTCTCTTCCGCCTCGAACGCGACGGATTTCAGATACGCATAAATACGGTTCGTGAAGGGAACCAAAAACGAGAATCGAGAGATGGCGGTCGTAAGTCCCGAGCTCGCAATCGCAGCCGCTATAGTGATGGCCGGAGGGCTGATTGGAACCGGACTCGCCCAGCAGGGCATCGGAGCCGCGGGCATGGGTATCATCGCCGAAAAGCCTGAAAAGTTCGGACAGGTGCTCTTCTTCTTCGTAATCCCAGAGACCCTTTGGATCATCGGGTTCGTGCTCGGGATTATCCTACTGCTCAACATCCTCTAGGCGACTGGATTGGCCGCCGAAGCGTTGCTCGGAGAGGTCGAGGCAAAGTGCAATGACACCATCAGGGCGCTGGAGTCAGAGTATCTGGTCAAGAAGGGCGAAGTCGCCAGGAAGGCGGCCGAGCAGAGGTCGTACATCCAGGAATCAGGGAAGAAGGAGGCAGAGGCGGCTGCCCAGAGAGAGAGGGTAAGGATCGAGGGCGCTGCCAAGCTCCAGGCCAAGAAGATGATCTTCGACGCGACGGAGAAAGAGCTCGAGTCTAATCTCTCTGCACTCCGGCAGGTCCTCGCTGACTACGCCGAGTCAAAGGAGTACCAGAGCATGCTCGCAAAGATGGCCTCCTATGCGCAGAAGAAGCTCGGCGCCTCGATAAGCGTGGAGTGTCGCCCCTCCGACGCGGCCGCTCTGAAGAAGCTGGGCGTCAAAGTAGCCTCGTCAGACCTCCCCTCGATCGGTGGGTTCAACGCGACGAGCGAAGACGGTACCCTCGCCCTCGACATGACCTTCGAGGAGCTCCTCCGGACCCACGACGAGGACGCGCGCGCAGCTATCATCGGGACGGAATAACGCGCCTTGCAGTCCTCGTACGGCGCGAGCTTTGGCACAATCAAGGTGCTTTCCCTCGGCCTCCTTACAAAGGCGCAGCTCGAAGAGCTCGCCAGGGCCAAGGACGTGGGCGAGATAGCTCAGCGCCTGGAGCCGACGTGGTACGGCCCCGACATCGAGGCGGCGCAGGCAGCTTACAAGGCTCCTGAGTCGATCGAGATCGCCGTCAACAAACATCTGGTCTACGTGAACAGGACCGCCCTTCAGGCCGCGCCGGTCTTCGGAAAGAACGCTCTGATGGCCTATCTCGCAAAGTGGGACATAGAAAACATCGAGCTGATAATAGCGGCCAAGAGCCTGGGTAGGACGCTCGAGCAGACTGAGGCCTTCCTGGTCTCCTCGCGGAACGTCCCCGTTGGCATCTCGACCAGCACCATACCCTTGAGCGAGCTCCACGCGCTCCTGCAGCAGCCCGACGTCGAAGCGGTGATCAACTCTCTCCTGAAATACGGCTACGGCGCAGTCCTCCTGCAGCAGCTGGGGGAGTTCCGCAAGTCCGGGGACCTCGGGGTATTCACGGTCGCGCTCCAGAACCTCTACTACTCCAGGCTGTTCCAGGAGCTCAGGTTCCTCCAGGGGGACGAGGGGGTCCTCAGGGAATACATGCGGACTGAAGTGACGAAGAGGAACGTCCTCGGCCTCCTTAGAGCCAAGGAAGCGGGGATCGGCAGAGAGGTCTTCTCGAAGCACATCGTGGAAGGAGGGTTGCTTTCCGCCGCCGGGATGCTGGACGCCTACTCTTCCCCCGAGCCTGCAGATATCGCCAAGAAGCTTGCGCCTTGGATGGACATCGGCGAGCCCCTCGAGAGATACGTGCGTGACCACGACCTCACAGCCTTCGAGGTGGCGATGGACCACCTGATAGTCGGGAAGTACATCCCCAAGTTCAAGAGCCTCGCGATTTCCATCACATCGGTCTTCGCTTTCGTGCTCCAGGCTGAGTTCGAAAGGTCGAACATCAGGAGGATAACCTATGCCAAGCAGTATGGCATGACCGAAGAATACATAAAGTCAACAATTCTCTCCGGGTGAAGAAGTTGAGTGGAAAACAAGTTGCGCAGGCTGGCAAGATAGCCGTGGTCGGTGACCGAGAGCTCGTCCTCGGCTACCGTATACTTGGGGTGGAGGACGCGTTCGTCGCTACCAAGGAGGACGGCCAGAAGACCCTCATGGACCTTTTCAACTCAAACGGCTACGGTCTGATAGTAGCCGGGGACGAGGTCAGGAAGGCGCTCTCCTCTGCAGCCAGGGAGAAGCTCGACTCGTCGATAATCCCGCTCGTCGTCTTCATGCCCCCGGTCGACTCGGCAGTCCCCCAGGAGGAGTCCCTTTCCAAGCTAGCCAGGCGGGTGCTGGGGGTAGACATCAAGGGGAGCGCGCAATGAAGGACGGAACCATCATCAGAGTTACGGGGCCTGTGGTCACGGCGGAGGGCCTGGAGAGGGCGAAGATGTTCGACGTGGTCAGAGTCGGCGAGCTCGGGCTCGTCGGCGAAGTCATCAAGCTCCAGGGCACGACTGCCATACTCCAGATCTACGAGGACACCACGGGCGTGAGGCCAGGCGATAAGGTGGTCAACACAGGGCAGGCGCTCTCCGTGGAGCTCGGCCCTGGGCTCCTTACGTCGATCTATGACGGCATCCAAAGGCCTCTCAACGTCCTCAGGGAACAGAGCGGGGACTTCATCAGCAGGGGACTCGTCATACCCGCGCTGGACGAGAAGAAGAAGTGGGAGTTCGTCCCCTCCAAGAAGAAAGGGGACAAGGTAGCTCCAGGCGAGATTATCGGGACGGTCCAGGAGACGCAGCTCGTCTCCCACAAGATCATGGTGCCGCCGGGGGTCTCCGGCGAGCTCAAGGAGCTCAAAGAAGGCAAGTTCACCATCAGAGAGGTGGTCGGCAAGATCAAGACCTCCACCGAAGATGTGGACGTCTTCCTCGCCACCAAGTGGAAGGTCAGGACCCCGAGGCCGATAGCCAGGAAGCTCCCTCCAGACACCCCGCTCCTCACCGGGCAGAGGGTCTTCGACACTTTCTTCCCCGTAGCCAAGGGAGGGACCGCGGCCATTCCTGGCCCATTCGGGAGCGGCAAGACGGTGTCTCAACAGCAGCTTGCGAAGTGGAGCGACAGCAGGATAATCGTCTACGTGGGCTGCGGCGAACGGGGGAACGAGATGACCGAGGTCCTCGCGACCTTCCCAGAGCTCGAGGATCCCAGGTCCAAGAGGCCTCTCATGGAGAGGACGATTCTCGTAGCGAACACCTCCAACATGCCGGTCGCGGCCAGGGAGGCGAGCATCTACACGGGGATCACGCTCGCGGAATATTACAGAGACATGGGGTACGATGTCGCCCTCATGGCCGACAGCACGTCGAGGTGGGCCGAGGCGCTCAGGGAGATATCAGGCAGGCTCGAAGAGATGCCCGGCGAGGAAGGCTATCCCGCGTACCTCGGCAGCAGGCTCGCCGAGTTCTATGAGCGTTCAGGCAAGGTCATCGCGCTGGGGCCGGACAGCAGGGTCGGATCGGTCACGGTGGTGGGGGCTGTCTCCCCGCCCGGAGGCGACTTCTCCGAGCCCGTCTCGCAGAACACGCTCAGGGTGACGAGGGTCTTCTGGGCGCTCGACGCGAGCCTCGCCTCGAGGAGGCACTTCCCCGCTATCAATTGGCTCACGAGCTATTCGCTCTACACCGACGACCTGAAGGGTTGGTATCAGGAGACGGTGGCCAAGGAGTGGCCCGACATGCGCGCCGAGGCGCTGGGCATACTCCAGAAGGAGGCAGAGCTCAACGACATTGTCCAGCTGGTGGGCTACGACGCCCTCCCGGAGTCGGAGAAGGGGGCCATGGACGTCGCGAAGAGCATCCGCGAAGACTATCTGCAGCAGAGCGCCTACGACGCGGTCGACACCTACACTTCCATGAAGAAGCAGTACCTGATGTTGAACACCATCCTCGCCTTCGGACGGGAGGAGGCGGACGCCATCAGAGCCGGTGCCCAGGCCTCCCAGGTCTCATCTCTCCCCGTCAAGGTCAAGATAGGGAGAATAAAGTGGACCCCCGAGGACCAGGTGGATGACTTCGTCAAAGGAGTGATGACCGAGATGGACCAGCAGTTCGGCGCACTAGTTCAGGAGGTCAAGGTCTGAGGTGACCGAGCCAGTCTCCTACAGGACAGTCTCCCAGGTCGCAGGCCCTCTGCTCTTCGTGGAGAAGGTGGAGCACGCTGCCTACGGCGAGATGGTCGAAGTTACCAACGCCCTCGGGGAGAGGGTCCGCGGGCAGGTGCTCGACGCCGGCTCCGGCCTGGCGGTCGTCCAGGTCTTTGGTTCGACCCTCGGGCTGAGTACCACCGGCACTTCGGTCAGGTTTCTCGGCGAGACGGCGAGGATATCAGTCTCAGACGAGATGCTAGGGAGGGTCTTCTCCGGCCTCGGGAACCCGCGCGACTCCGGCCCCGCCATCGTCTCGAAGACCAAGGTGGAAATAGTCGGCTCGGCCATGAACCCCTACAGCAGGGAAGAGCCTTCGGAGTTCATCCAGACAGGGATATCGACCATAGACGGCATGAACACTCTCGTCAGGGGGCAGAAGCTGCCGCTCTTCTCTGCCGCAGGCCTCCCTCACAACCTCCTAGCCGCTCAGATCGCGAGGCAGGCCAAGGTCCTCAACTCCTCGGAGAACTTCTCCGTGGTCTTCGCGGCGATGGGGATCACCAGCGAGGAGGCGAACTTCTTCATCAGGCAGTTCGAGGAGACGGGCGCTCTGGAGAGGACCGTCCTGTTCCTCAACCTCTCTTCCGACCCCTCGATGGAGCGGATCCTCACGCCCAGGCTCGCGCTCACGACCGCAGAGTACCTGGCCTACGAGAGGGAGAGCCACGTCCTCGTCATACTCACCGACATGACCAACTACTGCGAGTCGCTCAGAGAGATCGCCGCGGCGCGCAACGAGGTCCCCGGCAGGAGAGGCTATCCGGGATACACCTACACGGACCTCGCCACCCTCTACGAGAGGGCGGGCAAGATCAAGGGCCGGAAGGGTTCGATTACGCAGATCCCAATACTCACCATGCCCGCTGACGACAAGACCCACCCGATCCCCGACCTCACCGGCTACATCACCGAGGGGCAGATCTACGTCAGCAGGGACTTGGACAGGTCCGGGGTCTATCCGCCCATCGACGTCCTCGAGTCGCTCTCTAGGCTGATGAACCAGGGGATAGGTCCCACGAGGACCAGGGAGGACCACAGGGGCATGGCAGACCAGCTCTACGCTTCCTACGCCCAGGGGAAGGACGTCCGCGCACTCTCGGCCATCGTCGGCGAGGAGGCTCTCAGCGAGACTGACAGGAAGTTCCTGAAGGTCGCGGAGCGGTTCGAGCAGATGTTCGTCAAGCAGGGCGTCTATGAAGACAGGAGCATCGAGCAGACACTCGACATCGGGTGGAAGGTCATAGAGCCACTCTCTGACACCGAAATCAAAAGGATAAAACCAGAGCTCGTCGAAAAGTACCGGAAGAGAACTACGCCCCAGTAGGGCTGGTGGAGGGAGCGTTGCCCGCCGCGATCAACATCAAGCCGACGAGGATGGAATATCTTCGGACTATGCGGAGGATCGCCGTCTCCCGCAAGGGGCTGAAGCTTCTCAAGCTCAAGAGGTCCGCTCTCATACTCGAGTTCTTCAACCTGAGCAAGACCCTGGCGGACATGAGGAGCGGCCTGCAGTCCAAGTTGGTCAAGGGGTACGAGGGGATCCACGCGACGGAGATGTTCGTGGGGCCGCTCAGGCTCGAGTACGAGTCCATGCGAATCCCGCGGATCCACGAGCTGACCCTCAAGAGCAAGAACGTGATGGGCGTCAGGATACCAGAAATCACTTCGCAGGTCTCCGGGAGCGCCGGACAGGAGTACCTCCTCGAGATACCAGCGGCGGTGAGCCAGGCGATAAAGTCCTTCGAGAGCCTCCACCGGATGGTGCTCGACGTGGCGGAGAAGGAGACCGCCCTGAGGAAGCTCCTGATGGAGATAGAGAAGGTCAAGAGGAGGTCCAACGCCATCGAAAACGTCCTCATCCCCAGGCTCCAGGCCAACGCTCGCTACATCAAGTTCAGGTTCGACGAGATGGAGCGGGAAAGCTTCACCAAGCTAAAGACTGTGAAGAGGAAGCTCGCCGAGAGAGAAGAGGAGGAAGCCAAGGCATGAGCGAGGAACCCAAGAAGCTCAGGAAGCTGCTGGGCCTCCCGCCATTCTACTGGGCGGCCCCGCCAAAGCCCAGTCGGAAGGGTTTCGTCAACGGGCAACAGAGGCGCTTCCACCTAATCATGACCGCTCTCAAGGTCGCGAAGGTGGCCGCCATCGCCGCCGTCGCCCTGATGATAATAGGGGTAATCTAGAGTGTCCACAAACTACACGGACGTCCTGAAGAAGATCAAGGAGGCTGAGGAGGCCAGCAACCGCAAGATATCCGAGAGGAGGAAGGCATTGGAGGCGGAGCTCCTCTCCCTGGAGAATGAGGCAGACAAGTCCATCGCAGACGCCAAAGCCGCAGCCGACGCCTACGTCGCCGACGAGTCAGAGAAGGCCAGGAACGCAGCCCGGAAGAAGGCTGACGCCCTCTTCGCCGCGACCAAGAAGGACGCCGACGCCCTCTCGGCGAAGTCGCTGGGCAAGAAGCGGCTCCGGGAGATAGTCGACGAGATATTGTTCTCAGAATTCAAGGGAGAATAGATTTGCTGAAGCCGGCCGCGATGCAGAGGGTAGGGGTGGTCGGGCCACGCGAGGAGAGACAGCACGTAGTCTCACTCCTCCACGACCTGGGGGTCGTCCAGATAGAGCCTCTCTCGGAAGAGGCGGCCGCACTCCTCCGCGCCGACGCCGAAGCCGCGGCCTCCAAGGAGGTATCCGAGGAACTGCTGCGAATCAGGTCGCTGTTGTCAGCCCTCCCCAAGGCGGCAGCGGCGGGGAAGACTGGGTTCTCTTCCACGAAAGAGGTGATGGGGGTTTCGAGGTCGGTGAAGATAGACGCCGAGGTGGCCTCCCTCAAGCAGAGTGAAGAGCGCCTGAAGTCGAAGATAGACGATCTCGGGGCCAGGGTGTCCCTCGTCAGGGGCCTAGACTTCATCAACGCTGACCTTGGGGTCCTAGACCTCGAGAGCGCGGTCTCTTTCTTCGCAAGTCTCCCGGCTGACGGTTTCACCCAGCTCTCAAACGGCCTCTCGTCCATCCAGGGCGCGATGGTCCAGTCTGCCGGCGAAGGTCCGGTGCGGGTCGTGGTCGTCGTCCCGAAGGACGCCCTCGAGAAGTTCGGTTCGGTAGTCCAGGCGGCCAACGTCAGGCTTGAGCGCATCCCACCGATGAAGGGTACCGCCTCCCAGGTGCTGGCCTCCCTTGAAGCGGAAAGGTCTCAGGCCGAGTCCGAGCTCACCAAGGTCGCTGACGGCCTCCGGGCCCTCTCGGAGAGATACTATGGTACCCTTTCCTCAGTCGAGGAGCAGCTCCACATCGAGGCGAGGATCTACGAGGTCATCAACCAGTTCGGGTTCACTGAGAGCAGTTTCGTGATGGAAGGGTGGGTCCCAAGGAGGAGCGAGCCAGCCCTAAAGGATGCCATCGCCAGCCACAGCAGCTCGACCCTTGTCTTCGACCTCCCCAGCGACAGCAAGCCGCCCACTCTGATGGAGACGCCGAAGAGGCTCAGGTTCTTCGAATCCTTCGTAAGGTTCTACTCGCTCCCACAGTCCAACGAGTTCGACCCCACGGTGATCTTCGCATTCACCTTCCCCATCTTCTTCGGGCTGATGCTCGGCGACGTCGGGTACGGCCTGGTGATTCTGGGCGTGTCGCTCTGGATAATCAAGCGGGTCGAGCACCCGGGGGGGAAGACCATGGTCCCGGCCGGCCTGAGGAAGTTCGCTCGGAACATCTTCAAGCCGACCCAGTTCCGGAAGCTTGCACTGGCCATGATTCCTGGCTCGATTATGGGGATCATCTTTGGTTTCATCTTCAATGCGTATTTCGGGTTCCACCTCAACCAGTACTTCTACTCCTACCTGAACACCGCTCTCAAACTCAACCTCCCGCAGACCCTCACCACCAACGGCGCAATCCTCGACCCGATATCCTCGCGGGGCCTCAAGACCCTGCTCCTTCTCAGCGGCTACGTCGGCCTCTTCGAGGTCTCCCTGGGGCTGGTGATGGGGATGGTCAACAAGTACTGGGAGGGGGAGACGCGTCACATCTACGGCAAGCTCGGCTGGTTGTTCGAAGCCTGGGGCATCGTGCTCATCGGCCTGACGGTCCTCCACCACGGGGACATCAACCCCGCCTCCAACCCGCTCGCGGGCGGCTACATAGGGCTCGCCGTGGCGGGCATGGCGCTCATCGCCTACGGAGAGGGGGGACAGGCGCTCATCGAGCTTCCATCTATCGTGAGCCACATACTCTCTTACACCAGGCTTGTCGGAATCCTGCTCGCCTCTGTCGCCCTCGCGCTAGTGGTGGACACCCTATTCCTCGGCGACATGTCTGGCGGGCCAGCCTACGCGGTCATGGGTGTGGTCATACTCGTGATGGGGCAACTGTTCAACCTGGTGCTTGCCCTGTTCGAACCAGGAATCCAAGGGGCCAGGCTCATCTACGTAGAGTTCTTCTCGAAGTTCTATCACGGGCAGGGCAGGATGTTCACTCCATTCAGAGGGAGGCGGACCTATACCATAAGCAGGATGGAGATGGCAGCGAAGGGCCAGGCCGTCCCGGCAGAGCCGGCGGCAGTGCCTGCCTGACGCTGCTCAGGCAACGCGGTAGGCAATCGGCGGAGAGAGGACTTCCATCTACGCACATGCGGTGATACGAACTCAGTGCTGGCGCCTGATGGAGAAGTCAGCCAGGTCTTCTAGCAGGACGGTGGCCTCGTTTCTGGGGATGTGGATGAGCACCCGTTTGGCCTCTTCCGCGTAGGACTGGGCCTGGGCTGTTATCTTCCCAACCACCTCGCTCTCGCTGTGTGTCTTCAGCAGCCCCAGCGACACCTTGTCCTTGGACCTCCAGTCAAGCAGGTCGTCCTTGAGCTGGTACGCGATACCTATGCACCTGCCGTAGTCGGCCAGGGCTTGGACCTCCTTCTCGTCACCCCCAGCAATCATGGCGCCGAGCTTCGCCGACGTCTCGAAGAGCGACGCGGTCTTCTCGGTCACTATCCTGATGTATTCGTCCCACGTGAGCTTGTATATCTGGGGGTCGATGGTGAGCTCAGAGTACTCTCCTTCGGACATCTGGAGAGCTGCGCTGCTGACCTCTTCGGCTATTCTCTTGTCGTCGTACCTCGCCGCTATGGCGAGTATCATGGCGAAGACGAAGTCCGCGCTGAGGAGCGACGCGCTGTAACCGTACTTCAGGTGGAAGGGTATCTTGTTCCTTCTGGCCTTCTCTTCGTCGATGACGTCGTCGTGGATGATTGATTCGGTGTGCAGGAGCTCCACGGCGACCGCAGCCCCGAGGACCCTGTCGTCTCTGCAGCCGAGGGCCTCCGCCGACAGCATGAGCATAACAGGCCTTACCCGCTTCCCTCCCTCTGTAGCATAGGCCAGTGGGTCGTGAAACCTCGAATGGGAATAGAGTTTGAACTCGCGGACCAGTGCGGAATCTACGCGCAGGGCATAGGACTTCATGCGCTCTTCAAGCGACTCGAGCGACACGGCCCTGTCTTCTCCCACTCTCCTCATGGCAATAACGAACGGATTAGGCTCGTTATATAATGAGTTCTCCTAATCACTCAGGCAGTTGATTCCCTTCAAGGTGCACCAACTGCTGATCGGGAACAGGCACGTCCTGCCTCTCCCTAAGCTCAGCTCGCCGCAGCAGAGGTTCCTCGTCGAGGAGATGGAAAAGAGGGGCTTCGCTGTGAGACAGGAAGCGGGGTCAGTCACAGCCACGTCCCGGGGCTGCGCGGTTCACCTGGAGCAGGCCGGCTATTGCTGGTCCTCGAAAGACCCCTCTGACCTGATACTCCCCCTTGTTCCAGACCTGCTCGCATTCCCAAAGGAGCGAGTCCCTGCCAGGGCGTTCAGCCAGATGTACTTCTCGGCTTTCTTCGCCGACGGGGTTCCCTCGGTCAAGGCCCGACCAAGGCTGGAGGCGGCTTCGAACTGGGGACGGCTCAGGGCTTCAGGGGACTGCGGGCTGACCCCGGACGAGCGCCTCGCAACGGCAAAACTCATGGGCTCGGCTGACCTTGTCGGACCACTGGTGACTGACTTCCCGACCGATGAGTCGCCCCCGCTGATCTTCGGCCGGAGGCTGTATTTCCGGTCCCTCATGCCGGGGGCTGAGGCTGAAACGGCTCTCAGGGCGGTGGGCGAGATGAAACCGAGAAACTGCTATGTCCCCCGAGACGGGATCTTCAGGAACTTCGAGCCGTCCCTTACAATGAAATGCGCCTCCGAGGTCGCCTTGGAGGCCGGAGAGTGGTGCTTCTTCGACCCAGAATGAGAAAGCTCTAATTGCAGACCCGCGCGGCCTCGCTCAGCCCCGGTAGTATAGAGTCCGCAAGGGCGTAAAGCCCGGTCAAACCCAAAGTGTCGAGAGTATGCCGGCCTTTCGAGTCGGCGACCCGGGTTCGAATCCCGGCCGGGGCATACCTTTTCGGGTCAAGTCCGAGGTATTCCGGGTCGGAAGAGGAGGATGACAACCTAAATCGCCATCGAGATTCCATCAATGTCATTGGCGCAAGGTTACCGCAATTAGGACGAACTGGCAGACCTACGAGGCGGAGTGGCGGGAGAGCAAGCTCTGCAAGGAGGCAGCAAGGATGTGCGAGTATGCGAAGAACCGGCCGCCCGGCCTAGTCCTCGGAGTAAACTCCAACGTTGTTTGACTTCGGGAGTAGGGAGTAAAGCCTCTGCCTCTTCTCGTCGAAGGTCAGGGTGTGAGCCCCTTCCTCGGTGGGGATTTTCCCGACGTGTACCAGCTTGGACGTGTCAATCACGTCTATGACTCCGGGCTCCCCCGTCGCGCAGTACAGGCGTCCCTTTTGCAGGTTCATCCAGACTACGTCCGGGGGCCCTGACAGAGTAATGCGTGCCACCTCGCGCTCCTGATTGAGATCGAGTACCACCATGTTCCTGTCGTCGCAGGCCACGTAGACACGCCCTGACCCGTCTACCGTCCCCAGACCGTGAGGTCCGGCTGCTGACACCCTGACGAAACGCTCCTCTTTCATCGTCTCCGGGGAGATTATCGAGACCCCGGCTGGGTCACGGACGTTGACGAGGAAGACGTTAAGCTCCTTGTCGTAGAGGCACCAGCGCGGCCTCCCCTTGAGGACGGCTGAGGAGAGCACCGTCCCTGAGGCGGGGTCTATGAGCCTCGTATGGTTGTCCTTCACGTCGGCGACAAGTAGATGCTTCCGCCGGGAGTCCCAAGCGAGCCCGTTCGGGGTCGACCCTGCGGGGATCTCTTTGATCGCCTTGTCATGCGCCACATCGATCGCAAGGATTTTCCCGGCGCCTCTGGCAGCAACAAAGACGGTCCCTTCGTCCTGGGCGCAGAGCACGCCGCTCGCCTCCCTACACCCCCCGACGGTGGTAGCATAGACCATAGACTCTCCGTCGACGACTTCCACTGAACCTTCGGCGGTATTGGCGATGTAGATCTTGCCGCTCTGGATGTGGACGTCAGCGTGGTCGTACTCCCCGTCAGCACGGGACGGGAGCCTGATGTGGCCGACCAGACGAGGCATGCCGCCGCTAGAGCCGCCCCGGTCTAGACGGCGTGCTCCAGCTTCGTCCCTTCCTTCAGCCTCTGCTGGCAGTAGCCGTACATGGCGTCATAGAAGGGGAACTGTAGCTTCATGTTTTCAAAGTCGTCCTTGGCGATTGCCCTGAATCCCAAGGCAGCCGCTTCCAGCCCCGCCGACTCGTGCGGGCGGTCCGGGACCCTGGCGTCCGCGCCCCTGACGATTTTCGCGAGCTCTAGGAGGGCGGGGTCCTTGAGGCCGTACTTCCTGATGACGGCGTCGAAGCTGACCCGCTCTTCCCCGTTTTCCTCGTAGTGCATCAGCTCTGCGCCAGGGGTGTCGAACGGCGTTGCGTTCTTGCTCTTCGCTACCTCCAACACCTTCTCCTTGGGGACGAACAGGAACTCGGCCTGGGGGTCAACGAACCTCTTGATGACCCAGGGGCATGCGATCCTGTCCACTTTCGCCTTCTCTCTCGTTATCCACTTCATAGTAGTTCTACTACGTAGGTAGATAATCTACTTATATAAAGGTTCGAGGGAGCATCGAAGTCAGGTATGTCAGGAGTATCGCCAAGAGGAATGAAGGTAGGGGCCGTGTCGTTGTGGCTGCTTCTACTCCTAGCTGAGAGGCCTATGTACGGATATGAGATAATCAGGGAATTGGAGCAACGCTTCTCGGGCTTCTGGAAGCCCAAGACGGGGACTATCTATCCCGCCTTGGAGAAGCTCGAAGGGAACAAGCTTGTCACGAGTAGGATAGAGTTCATGGAGGAGGTCCCCGACAGGAAGCACTACGCCTTAACTGACAAGGGAAGGGACGAGCTCACTCAGTCGATGACTTATTGGACAAGAATGACAGAGGTGCTGGAGAACTACCGTGAAGTGCACGAGTCGATAGATAGGCATAAAGTGCAAGTCAGCAAGGACGAATTGGCAACAGTACTAACAAAGCTAGGCGCCTCTTTGCACGAAGGCGTTCTCGAGGTGTCTGAACTGTTTCCGGGGAAGACTCCTTTGAAGATCAGACCTACCGAGCCCGTGACCTTCAAGTTCCTTTACGCCAAAGAAAACCACAAACTAGAGATTCACATGGAAATTGAATGGTTCCCAAGATAGAAGGAATTTCAGTCCACATATGTTCCCGGAAATCCCGGCGACCGCCCGCGTCAGGTCATCACGCTACATGCGCACGGAGTTGAATAGCAGAGGCGCGACAAAGAAGGGAAGTGATAGGGTTGGGGTATGCGCCAGCGGGGACATTGACAGGCAGGTGCCCGACGTTTACGTAAGTGCTTAGTCCCTATCCCAAAAATTGAACTTGATAGCCAAGCCCACTGATTTTATACAAAAGGAATGGATGCTAGCCGTCAGTCCCATGATCGATTACAATAGGATGGCATCCGAATATGCGAAAAATCGAGAGATTCATCCAAGAGTCTTCGAGTCTCTCACATCTCCGACGGGAAGATTGGGGGTTCTTCCAGCGTTCTTGAGGTTGGCTGCGGCACTGCGAATTACATAGGCCGACTCCACCAGCTGACCCACTGCCGGTCATACGGGATTGAACCCCTCACAGCGAATACCATCCATTGCGGAAGAGAAATTTCCGTCGTTGGGCCTTTGGATAGGGAAGGCCGAGAAGCTTGGCTTCGAACCGGACTTGTTTGACCTGGTCTTCTCGGTGGACGTGATCCATCACATCACTGACAAGTTGTCACACTTCCGAGAAGCTTACCGGGCACTGAAGCCAGGTGGAAGGGTTTGCACGGTGACCGATTCTGAATGGATAATTCGTAACCGTCAGCCGTTGTCTGTTTACTTCCCAGAGACAGTTGCGGCGGAGCTGACGAGGTACCCATCGATCAGCCAGATAACAGGCCTGATGTAAGATGGTGGGTTTCACGAAATCAAGGATAAGATGGTCGAGTTTCCGTACGAGCTAACTGACGCGTCGGCTTACCGGAGCAAAGTGTTCTCCTCGCTTCAGCTGATCTCTGAGCAAGATTTCCAGAGAGGTTTGAAGCGGATGGAGGAACAGCTAGCCAAGGGGCCTATCTCTTGCATGTCGCGCTATTCCATTGTTTGGGGAAGCAAGTAATGCGATTTTGGGATAGGCTCTTAGGCCCGCATCTGCAGGCCCGAGTCCAGGCCGGGGCATCCCTAGGCTCTATTTGGTAAAAGAAGTCCAACATGAGGCATCCATGGCGAGTGCAGGAAGATGGACGCCCACATTCCCCATCGCAGTACGCTTGTCGCGCCGGTCTCCGCCGCATCTTGGTCTAAGAAGTCAGTTCCGCCGAGTAATCGTCGGTGTAACCTTTGACGGCCTGTGTCTGGGATCTGTTGGTGGGACCGCTTGACACCCGAGCACGAGGTTGAGTGATTCATGAGAATCGGACCAATTCCAGGCGTATATTGGGTTCGTTGCGCTTCCGTCGGGAAATGGCTAGTCCAAGCGTGAAGTAGAGCAGCCTCCAGCGCCGGAGAAGTTTGAAGAAGATCTATACGTCCACGTCCCTGCGCTTCGACGGCTGTTTCGAAGGGCCAAGTCACAATCTGTCTTGGCACAACCTAGTCCAAGACCGTTCGCCGCTTGGTCCCGCGCCTTGGACGGGAACCAGCTTGATAAGGCGCGCCAAACGGTCCGACCGCAGGCGCTTTTCTATGGCCGTGATTACCACCGCCTGCCAGTCGTGCGGCTGCACAGGGAACTCCTGTGAGAGCTGTACCGTTTCGGACCAGTGCGCCAACTGCGCCGGCTGCTGCTGCCCTGCGGGCCACAGAGAATGGAGAATGGGGAGGCTCCGCCGGGCGCTCTCAATAGAGCTCATCAGCTCGGCCTGGATGGCGGTCGAAATCGCCGGCTCGATAGGCATAGGGATCCTTTCACGGAGCCCCGCCCTGCTTGCGTTCGGGGGGGACAGCGTGGTCGAGCTCTTCTCCGCGTTCGTGGTGCTCAACCACCTCAGAGGGGACGTGGCGGGCTCGGCCGGGTTGGGAAGGAGGACAGCCCTGGCGACGACTCTGATGCTCTTCTGCCTGGCCCCTGCAATCGGATTAGGTACAGCCTACTCATACGCGTCTGGTCTCAGGCCAGAAGGCTCGTTGCTGGGTGTGGCCATAGCCGCGGGGGCGGTCTTGGTCATGCCGTACTTCTGGCTGGAGAAAAGAAGGATAGGGAAGGAGACGAGGTGCCTCCCGCTCTCGGTCGACGCTATCGAGTCAGCGACGTGCTTCTTCATGTCCCTGGCGCTCCTGGCGGGCCTCCTGGCGGAATACCTGTTCGGGTTATGGTGGGCTGACTACCTGGCCACAGCTGTGATCTTAGTCTTTGTGGGGAAGGAGGCTTTGGAGTCGTACATGGAAGTGCGAGAGGGCTCCGTGCGTGCTCAGAGCATCGGTCTGGCCGCTGCGCGGGGACCAGTCAAGCAGGGCTGACCGTCCGTCGCATCAGAACGATGTCCCTGCCGAGGTGGGCCACAAGTTCGAAACCTTCGCTCTTGAACATCGGCACCGTCCCACGATGCAGCGCCACTCCTCCTTGTCGCAGTATGGGATGTGCCTCCACCTCTCCTCCTCCGCTCTTCCGGATCGAGTCGACCGCGGCGTGCAGCCCCGTTCTCGCCGCCCCCTGTCGGCGATGCCTCTTGTCGACGCAGAAGCAGGTGGTCCTCCACGATGTGCCGCCGCTGCGAGGGGCCTTGCTGTATCCCGGGCTACGGTCGACCCGGGGGAGCTCATCGCTGCGGCCGTACTGGCACCATCCCATCGCTTCGCCGTCCGCATAGACGATGACTCCGTGGGACTCCCCGCTTTCCACGAGGCGTTTCTTGTCCTGGAAGTTCTTTTCGTTCCTGCGCTTCGCGCTCCAGAGCTGCTCTTCCCGCGGTCGCGGCCCACGGCGGTGGAACCACATGCACTGGCAGCTGCTCCACTCGCCGGGCTTCCGGAAGAGCCCAAGTCCCCCATGTCTTCGGCGACAGCTCGTCGGTGGAGCAGCTCGGTCCCCCAGAGGGCATCGGATTTCATGCCGGTTGTGTCTATCCAAGCATTGGCTGCGGCCGGGCCGACCGACGTGAGGGGAGCCATCGCCTCACAGGGTGCCCGGCAGGGCCTTCGCCCCGTCGCCGAGGCGACGTACGCCCTAGGTTCAAATCGCCCCGAATTTGGGCGAGCCTGAGGCGGCATGAGCGAGTCTGGAGTGGACGACACCTTCGAGTCGATCGTCCCGGAAGAGGCGGAAGAGGGAGGCCAGCTGCCGCGGCCCAAGGCCGCGCCCGACCTGCCAATCTACCCCATCCTAGACTCCATCGACTTCTCGGACCACTTTGTGCTCCTCGGAGACGTGGGGACGGGGAAGAGCACCGTGGTCCCAATACACGAGTTCGAGAAGTCGGGGAGAGAACGTCAGATCATCATCAGGGAGCCTTCGAGGGCCTCGTGCAACGCGCTCTACTACTCCCTCGAAGCGCTGCACCCGGAGGTCAAGGAGCATCTGGCGATCATAACCAAGGACACCAAGGTCAACGTCGAGGGTCAGGTCAAGATCGTGACCGACGGCGTACTCATCAGAATGCTCGCAGACCGGTCCGTCACAGGCTCCTCGATCTACTTTGACGAGAGCCACCAGATGACCTCCCAGCTTGAGCTTTGCATGTCCCTGGCGAAGAAAGGCAAACAGGAAGCGAAGAACCTGTTCAGGGTGATGAGTGCCACCATCGACCCGGGAGAGTTCCTCCGTTTTCTGGGTATCATGAAACTACACTCGGTCAGCGGCAGGAGGTACCCGGTGCGCGTTGAGGTAGAGCTCGTCCGCAACCTGGACGCCATGTTCGACACCCTGTCGAGGTATCTGTACGCGCAGCCCAAAGGCGAGTCCTGGCTGGTCTTCCTGCCCACGAGGCGGCTAGTCGAGAAGTACGCGGGGATCTACGGCGGGGTGTACATCCACGGGGGGCTGGAGGGGTCGGAGGTGAACAAAATCCAGCGTAGGGCAGAGCAGGACAGGAACCTGAGGATCTTCGCCACCAACGTCATCGCCTCGTCCGTGAACATCTACGTGGACAACGCGCTGATATTCAACGACGTCATCAGCAGCAAGGACAACCTCGGGCAGAAGACGCTCAAGTACGGCAAGCTGGACAACAACTCCCTCCTGCAGATGATGGGGAGGGTCGGACGGTTCAAGCCTGGGCGGGCAGTCATTCTCACCAGCACGCCTGTCCCCAAGAAAATCGACCCGGCCCCCGTCCACAAGGACCTGGAGACAGAAACCCCATTCGACCTTGTCCTCCTGATGGCCAAGTACGGCCTCGACCTCTCAAGTCTAGAGTTCATGTCGAGAGTGAACCACAAAGAGGTAGGCTTCGCCGAAGGCTGGTTGAGGGACATCGGCGCCATAACGCTCAGCCCGCGCGGCATCACCAGGAAGGGCCTGCTGATGAGCGAAATCCCCTACGACCCAGACTTCGCGCACATGATCTCAGACGCGCTCCTTTCGGACGACTACGACATGGCGGGGTTCTTTCTGGCCTGCGGAGCCTTCGGGGATTCGCTCAACCACGCCTACAAGGTCGACTTCGAGCGCCCTGCCCGGCAGTTCCTCTACAGGATGGACAGGTCCAACGAGCTCAACGTCAAGGCGCATCTCCTGAAGGGGTACTCGGAAGACACAGACGGCTCGTTCAAAGCAAAGCTGACGGCCAACGGCATATTCTCCCGGTTTGTCGAAGAGGCTTGGAAGAACTACGGCGCGGCGAGGGACTCGCTGAACGACCTTCTGCTATCTTCAAAGGGAGGCCCTCTCCCACTGGAGGTGACTGTCGACTCAGAACCTGACCATCTCGAGTCGTACCTGACGAATTCCCTCTCCTTCGAAAGATACGATTTCCGCGAGAAGAAAGACTACGACCTGAGAGGCGTGCTAATCGAAGACCGGTTCTATGCGAGGAGCGTGACAGTCAACTTCCGGAAGATACTGTTCGACGTAGTCGCTCTGGGCCGTCATCGGCGCCGCCACAACAGACTCCGGTGAGCCGATCACGCGTCAAAGCAGCGCCCGGTGGAAAGCGGCTCACGACGGGCCAACCTAGGGCCGGGTCACTTATGCGCCACTGCCTGTGAATTGCGGACTTTTTGCGATTTCTGACTCTTGTCAGCCCAGCCGCCTTGTGTTATCTATCTTTGCCGGACGCGGCAGGCGTTTCTTACAGCCCGCAGGACCAATCCGGTTGCCTCCTGAATATGGTCTCGGGTTAATGTTGGCGGTTCCTAGCACTTCAGACGAACGAGTAAGACGTTCGGTTCTGACGCTGTGGTGTTCACCTCTGTCGAGGAGCCTTGGCCTTGTGGACCTCTCCTTGGGCTTTGGGAGGGAGAGGAGGCTGATGAACATCCGCGACTCGTCGTGCGTCCAGTTTAGCTTCATAAGGCTCTGAACGCCAAGAACCAGCGCTCACCCCGAAATACTGTTGACTGCCGTGTTGGTGCTTTGCGACAGAAATCAGATTTTTCGCCCGACCACACACTTCCTTCTTAATTCTCAAAGACATCTCGGTTGGCACAGCTCACGGGCATGCAACTGAATTTCGATAGCTTTATCGAAAGATTCGCTGTCTGTTATGATGCAGAAGCGCGAATTTTGTCGCAAAGCCTCGTGTTGGCGTGCGTTTATATATCATGGGAAAGAAATGATTGGACGAACAAACAGAGTGTCCCAAGCCACTGAAGCCACGAGTGACAAGAAGCTAAGGCGTGCGCTATCAACGACTGACCTTTTGATGCTGAGCCTGGGCGCGATTATAGGGTCCGGCTGGCTCTTCGCTGCTGCGGCCGCATCGATACTTGCGGGGCCCGCGGCAATCTTGTCGTGGATTATCGGCGGGTCGATAGTACTCGTCATAGCATTGGTGTACGCAGAGCTGGGCGGGATGATTCCAAGGTCCGGTGCCATCGTAAGGTACGGCGCATACTCCCATGGTAGCTTTGCAGGCTACATGTTTGGATGGGCTTATTTTCTTTCGGCAGTTTCCGTACCGCCCATCGAAGCTGAGGCTGTGATAACATATGCTGGGACGTACATCAACGGCCTGGTTTCACCCAGCGGGGTACTGACGGGAGAAGGAATCATTCTCGCGATGTTGTTGACCGCCATCTTCTTCGTCTTGAACTACATGGGAGTCAAGGTAATGGGGAAGGCGAACACTGGAATCACGTGGTGGAAACTGATAATCCCTGCGGGGACTGTGGTCATATTGTTCGTTGCCGGCTTTAACGCATCAAACTTCTCGCTGGCCACTGGATTTATCCCATATGGCTGGCCCGCCGTCTTCTCTTCGGTTTCCCTTGCCGGGATAATCTTCTCATTCCTGGGTTTCAGACAAGCTCTGGATTACGGCGGCGAGGCCAAGACCCCGCAAAGATCCGTGCCCTTGGCCACGGTGCTCTCGGTCCTGATAGGCATGGCCATTTACGTTCTGTTGCAGGTCGTGTTCATCGGCCACGTCACCTGGCCCGCAGGGGTGACTCCGGGTGACTGGTCGTCTCTCTCTGGCCCGATAGTGACGGCCCCGTTCGCCACGGCCGCGTCTGCAGCCGGTTTGGTCGCGCTAACATACATCTTGTACGCGGACGCGTACGTCTCGCCCTCTGGCACCCTTAACGTCTACCTTGGGACGTCACAGAGAACCCTCTACGGACTTGCGACCCTGAAGATGCTACCGAAATCGCTGACAAAGATCCATGAGAGGTTTAGGATTCCTGTCCTTCCACTTGTGATATCGACGCTCGTGGGGTTCATCTTCTTTGCGCCTTTCCCGAGCTGGTACAAGCTCGTGGGTTTCATATCTAGTTCGACGGTATTCACCTACATCGTAGGTGGCTCGGCGTTGACGACGCTTAGGAAGTATGCACCAGAACTCAAGAGGCCCTTCAAACTCGGCGGTGCGAGTGTGATGGCGCCCGCCTCCTTCGTCGGGGCGTCTCTCGTAGTCTACTGGTCAGGTTGGCCCGTCGTGGGCTACGTAGCTGCCGCAATATTCCTCGGCCTCTTGGTCTACGGTGTCTTGGCCGCGGCAAACAGGAAGGATACAATCAACATCTTCACAGGACAGGCTCTGAAAGCAGGGGCCTGGGTTCCGGTCTACATCGTGACGCTTGTTGTGCTGTCCTACCTGGGCGAGACGGACTACGGGGGAATTGGAGTCCTCCAGTTTCCCATAGACTTCGTGGTCGTTATAATCGTCGGATTGATCTTCTACGTATGGTCAGTGAAGTCGGGCTATAGGACAACTGACATAGAGCAGATGGCTACCCTCGGAACCCAGTTCGTGGCGAGCGAGCTTCCTGAAAGTTCCCCTGCGAGTCAGAAGAGCGAAAAACAAAAAGCCGAAAAGTGAGAGGCCTCTTCGGCCTTCAGTTAGGTACAGCGTTAAGAGGTTCTTCGGCCGGCTGGAAGATTACATGAAGGTCGTGGTCAGGTATGAGCTGCTCCCGGATGCATTCCTGGGGCTGGTCAGGCTCGCCTGCGGCTTGACTCTACGAACGGTTCTGACATAGGTTCTTTGTGAATCATTTTGGAATACAAGTGGAAGGCTCTGTAGGTCACCTCCACAGGCGCCATGATGGCGGCGGTGGACAGCACCGTCGTCCTGCTCGCCCTATTCCCCATGGCTGCCGACCTGAAGTCAGACTTGACCATGGCTTGGGTGGTCGTCGCTTACCTTGTGGTGAACACAGCCATGGTGCTGAGCCTGGGGCGGCTCGCCGACATGTACGGACGGAAGTCACTCTACAACATCGGGTTCGCCATCTTCACGGTCGGCTCGGCCCTCTGTGGTTTTGCTTCCAGCGGGCTGCCTCTTGTGGCTTTCAGGGTGATCCAGGGCATCGGGGCCGCCCTACTCACCTCAAACTCCTTCGCCATCCTTTCAGAGGCCTTCCCACGAAGCGAGACCGGTCGGGCGTTCGGCCTGCAGTCGATTGTGTAGGGGCTCGGCAACATAGTGGGAATAATCCTAGGCGGAGTGATCATAACCTATACCACATGGCGTTGGATATTCCTCATCAACATTCCCATAGGCATCTTCGGGACCGTCTGGGGATACAGGACTCTAAGGACGGTCAAGCCGGAGGGCGGCGAGGGTCGTTCGATATCCCGGCGGCCGTGTCGTTCACGATGGGCCTGCTCTTACTTCTGGTGGGGGTGACCTGGGGCCTGCTCTACTCCTGGCGAGACTCAACCACGATTGCGGCTCTGGTGCTCTCTCCGGCGTTCTTTGTCGCCTTCGCCATATGGGAGGACAGGTACAGCGTGGATCCAATCCTCGACTTCGACTTCTTCAGGAACAGAGTCTTCACCTTCTCTATCATGGCCGCGATGCTCCAGTTCGTCGCGCTCTTCAGCGTCAACTTCCTTCTAATCTTCTACCTGGAAGGCATCACCGGGCTCTCCGCTCTGACCGCTTCCTACCTCATCATCCCTTTCGCAGTGGCGAACGCTACCCTCGGCCCCATAGGGGGCTTGCTATCCGACAAGTTCGGCTTCAGGAGTGTCTCCGCCGTGGGCACCCTGGTGCTTCTGGGCGCCCTACTGCTCTTCAGCCAACTGACCGTGAGCACGACCCTGCTGCAGATAGGAGGAATCGAGGCGGCCTCTGGGATAGGCCTCGCCTTCTTCTGGCCCGCGAACACCTCCGCCATCATGTCATCGACGCCCCCGGCGAGGTACGGGGTGGGATCAGGGGCAATGAACACCTTCAGGAACACCGGGATGGTCCTGAGCTTTGCGCTTTCGCTCACCGCGGCCACCTCAGTGATCCCTACGGGCGTGGTGTACGAGCTCTTCATAGGGAACCTGTCGGGCAGGCTTCCCCCGAGCCTCGCCATCTCCTATCTGTCCGGCCAACGCTTCGCGTTTGAGATCTCTGCCGCCCTGCTCGCGGTAGCTTTCGTCTTCGTCCTGATTGCAGGGGGAAGACCGCCCCGCGAGGCTCGCCCGTCCCCTCAGGTGCCCCCTGAGGAAGCGCCAGCGCCTGACGCTTGAGCGCTCGAGACAGTTAAATCGGCACTCGAATCCGTCATGGCCATGGTGGTGGACCTCCACGAGGACATCGGCTACTACTACCTGATGGGCGGGTCCAGGCAGTTCTCGGAAGACGCGCGCGGTCGACAGGCAGACATCCCGAAGTGGAGGAGGGCCGACATGACCCTGGTCCTCGGCTCCATCTTTCCGCTCCTCGGGAGCCTCAATCCTAGGAAGATAGCCGCCATGGAGAAGATGTATGGGCGCTGGTCCGCTTCTTCAGCCCTCGTATCCCCAAGGGACGTCGCCATCGAACTCGTCAAGATATACTACGCCCTGGAGAAGATGCACCCGAAGGACATCAAGATAGTCAGGACCAGGGAAGACATCGAGTCCCTCGGCAGGCGGGTCGGTGTCGTCCTCCACATAGAAGGGTGCGAGGCACTGGGGGAGCCTGAAGACCTCGAGGTCTTCTTCAATCTAGGGGTGCGCTCCATCGGTCTCACTTGGAACTACGACAACAAGTTTGCGGCGTCATGCCTTTCGTCCAAGGACTACGGGCTCACAGGCGAAGGCGAGGCACTCGTCGCGGCAGCTGACAAGCTCGGCGTGATGGTCGACCTCTCACACGCCTCCCCCAGAACGGCGGCGGACACCCTGGGCTCGTCCGAGCTCTCCCCATTCTTCAGCCACTCTGACGCCGCAGGGGTCCAGCCCAATCTGAGGAACATCTCGGATGAGCTGATACGCGAGACGGGGCGGAGGGGTGGAATAGTGGGACTCACCTTCATCCGGAGCTGCATCGGCCGCCCGTTCACGCCTGCCAGGCTCGCCGACCATGCCAAGCGCTTCATCAAGGTGGGCGGCCCGGCAGCGCCTGCCCTGGGGACAGACTTCCTGGGGATGTCAAGCGCTCCCGAGGAAATCGGTGACGTCTCCAAGGTGGGTAAGCTCAGGAAGGCACTGGTAGGTGCTGGACTTACCCCAGATCGGGCGGACGGGGTCATGCACGGTAACGCCTACCGGTACATCCTCGAGCGTTCGTCGCACTGGTGAAGCACGTTCATGGCATCTCTTTTAACCGGCGACCGGCGACTCCTCCTGTGGTAGCTTTCGACGCGCAGAGATTCGACGACCTGGTCTTCGCGAGAATGAGCGAGACCAAGATCCCCAGCGTTTCAGCGGCAGTCATCGAGGATGGGAAGGTCGTGCATATGAGAGGCTTCGGTTGGAAGGACGCCGGGGCCGCCAGCCCGGCGACGCCGCAGACACTCTATGGGATCGGCTCGATCACGAAGTCATTCGTCGCCCTCGCGGTCGGCAAGCTCGTGGAGTCAGGCAAGATGGACTTCCACGACCAGGTCACCAAGTACATCCCTCTCAAGCAGAAAGCCTTCCAAGGGGTCGAGGTACACCACCTGCTTTCCCACACGAGCGGGATCCCGGGCCTAGGCTCGCTGGAGGTGATCCTGTTCAGCGCGTTCAGAGAGTACCATCACTGGCTCCCCATAGCAAGCCTCGACGACATGTCCTCTTTCTTGGACGGGGTGGACGACTGGACCGTGTCGAAGCCGGGGGCGAGGCTCCACTATCTCAACGAGGGATTCGTCCTCCTTGGAGAGATAGTCTCGAAGGTGAGCGGCGGCCACTGGTTCGACTATCTCAGAGCCGAGGTCCTTGCGCCGCTGGCCATGAAGAGGACCTTCCTCGCGAGGTCTGACATCTCCACCGATATTGACGTCGCCACCCCATACGCCATAAGGGGCGCGAAGGTGACGCCCACCCCCATCCCATACGGGAGCGGCGCGGCGGGAGGGATCATGAGCTGCGCCGCAGACCTTTCAAACTACGTGACCATGCTGATCAACGGCGGAGAGTTCGAGGGGAAGAGGGTGGTCTCCTGGGACATCCTTTCCAAGATGGAGACCCCCTACGCGAAGTGGTCCGCCGAAAACTACGGGGGGGACTCCTATGGATACGGCTTGATGATAATCCCAGACTTCCACGGGCACAAGGTCGTTCGCCACGGCGGCTCGGTGGACGTCTATACCTCAGACATGGAGTACGTCCGTGACATCAGGTCCGGGGTAGTCTTGCTGTCCAACGGCACCGGCTACAGCATGGGGCTGCTCGGGATGTCTGCCGTGTCCCTCCTTGCGGGAGCCGACCCTGAGGAGCTACGGGCGGTCAGGCTGGAGCGGCTGCTGAGGAGGCTCGAGGGCCAGTACACGACGTACAAGGACACGCTGGTCGCCGAGGTCAAGAAGGCCGGTAGCTTCCTGATGCTCTCGGGGGAGGACATAGGCAACAACATCGTACTTGTCCCAGATGGCGGGGAGGGTGAAGAGGCGCGCTTCTTCACCCTAGAAGGGGCCGCTCGGCTGGAGGTCGTCTTCAAGTTCGACCAGCACGGAGTGGAGTTGTTCTTTGAAAGATACAGGTACCGGAGGGCCGGTCCCTCTCCTCTGCGCACAGAGACCACATGGCCGAGTTGAGATTGACCAGGGTGGTGGTAACCGGCGGCAGCGGGAAGGCGGGCAGGGCATGCATCAGGGACCTGAAGGAGCACGGCTACGAGGTGTTCAACGTGGACAAGAAGAAGCCGGCGGAAGAGCTCTGCCCTTCCATACAGGCCGACCTCGCTGACTACGGCCAGGCCATGGACTCCCTGGCGGCGGTCGAGCGCGGCCCCCACGGCGTCGACGGGGTGGTGCACCTGGCAGCGATCCCTGACTCAAGGCTGTTCACCAACTCGGTGACGTTCGAGAACAACGTCATGAGCACCTACAACGTGTTCGAGGCATCGGCCCGGCTCGCGATCAAGAACCTCGTGTGGGCGTCCAGCGAGACAGTCCTGGGCCTCCCTTTCGACATCCCGCCCCCCTACCTCCCGGTGGACGAGGAGTATGCCGGGCGACCCGAGAGCACCTACTCGCTGAGCAAGATCATGGGGGAGAGGATGGCCGAACAGTACTGCAGGTGGGACCCTGACCTGAAGATAGTGGCGCTGCGATTCTCTAACATAATGGAGCCCAACGACTACGAGAAGTTCGGAGCTTTCCAGGGTGACCCGAATATCCGCAAGTGGAACCTTTGGGGGTACATCGACGCCAGAGACGCAGCCCAGGCTGTGCGAAGGGCGCTCGAAGTGAAAATCAAGGGCGCGGAGGTTTTCATCATCGCAAACTCGGACACGGTTATGGCCGCGAGCGACGAGGAGCTCCTGGCCTCTGCCTTCCCACAGGTCCCAGTGAAGAAGAGTCTCGGCAGGAACGAGACACTGCTCTCCATAGACAAGGCGAGGAGGATGCTCGGCTACGAACCGGAGCACAGCTGGCGACGCCAGCAAAGCTAGCCTGGCGAAGTCAGCACGGACAGGGGCCCTCTCCTCTTCGTCGTGCACAAGCACAGGGCCAGGTCTCTCCACTATGACCTGAGGTTGGAGGCGCACGGAGTGATGCCGTCATGGTCTGTCCCAAAGGGGCCTTCCCTGGACCCCTCTGCGAGGAGGCTCGCCATACCGGCCGGACCTCATGAGCTAGAATACAGGCGGTTCGAGGGGGTGATCCCAGGGGGCAGCTACGGGGCGAGCGCCGTCATGATTTGGGACCAGGGAACCTACGCTCCCGAAGTCGAAACCTCAGGAACGCGCCGCGCAGTCAAGGACAGGGACGAAGCGGACGAAGTGGCCGTCTCGGGGCTGCGCGAGGGTAACCTGAAGTTCGTCCTATTCGGCCAGAAGCTAAAGGGCTCCTTCGCCCTCGTGCGGACCAAAGGGCTGGGTCCCTCGAGGGAGGCATGGCTTGTCATCAAGTACAGGGACTCCTATTGCAGGGCGGGATACGACGCGAACGATTACGACCTCTCGGCCGAGACGGGCCGCTCTCCCACCAAGATTCTCCAGGCGGGGCTAGATCGAACTCAAGGCTATCTGTAGGATTTTTTAAGCTCCGGGTCACTGATTTCGGACGTGCAGATATGGCCCGGTTCGTGCTTGTATCAGACACGACCCTCTCTCGCAGCTACAGAAGCGTCCCACTGCTCGATTTCCTAGCCAGCGCGCCCACGAGCGCCTTCCCTGGCGCCATCTATTCATTCCTCAAGGGTCCCGCTCCTCCCGACGCCGATGGGAGGGCAGCGCTCGCCCCCTACGCCATCAGGAAGCTGGAGGCGTCCCTGCTAAAGGAGTTCACCAGCGACGAGGTGGTCGTGGCTCACGAGGACCATATCTCAGAGTTCGTAGACGACGATACGGAGGTGATCGGCGTCTCGACCATGGACCCCCTAGGCCTTGGGCCGCTGACCATGTCATACGCGGTTTTCTTCGAGACCAGGGCGCGCGCCTACGTCCAGAGGGACTTCGAAGCCCTGCTCGCGCGGGTGAACAAAGCGAGGGCGGGGAAGAAGGCGAAACTTCTCGTCGGCGGGCCCGGGGTCTGGGAGCTGACCGTCCGGCCAGAGGAACTCGACAAGAACCGGATTGACTTCGCTTTCCAGGGCGAAGCTGACGATATAGCCGGTGACCTCTTCCGGTACCTCTCCGACGACTCTACAGAGAAGACAGAGTTCTTCAGGGGGTATCAGACCTTCGACGCAAACTTCAGGAAGGAGTGGGAGCCCAATTCCAAGTTCGTAAGTCGGTACCAGTTCTCGAAGCAGTTCCCGTCTCTCGACGATATCCCTGACATAGTCCACCCCTCTGTGAAGGGGATGACAGAAATCATGCGCGGGTGCGGCATAGGCTGCGACTTCTGCGAGGTCACGCTCAGGCCTCTACGCTACTATTCGCCTGAAAAAGCGAGGCGCGAAATCGAAGTCAACGTCCGCTCTGGCCAGAGCAGTGCCTGGCTCCACACAGACGAAGTCTTCGCCTACCAGCACGGGCGCAACTACGTCCCCAACGAGGACGCGATCCTAGACCTGATGAGGGCTGTCATGGCCATTCCGGGTATCACCCACACCAATCCGACCCACGGCAGGATCTCGATTCCAGCTGCCTATCCAGACCTGATGCGCAAGATGTCCTCGGTCATGAGGGCTGGGAGAAACAACTGGATCGGCCTGCAGGTCGGCATCGAGACGGGGAGCGACCGCCTGGCGAGGATGCACATGCCCAACAAGACGCTTCCACTCAAAGTCGGCCCGGACGGGTCGTGGTCCGACATCGTCTGGAGGGGGACCTATGTCATGAACAAATACTACTGGAGGCCTGCTTTCACGGTCCAGGTGGGGCAGGCGGCCGAAACCCCCGAAGACAACTGGGACACGGTGGGTCTGATCAACAGGATGAGCAACTCTGTCCTCGACAACGGGCTCCCGTTCGAATTCACCGTCACCCCCATGCAGCACGTCCCGCTTGGGCTCCTCAAGAGCAGGGATTTCGCGTCTTTGAAACTGGACCAGTCACAGCTGGCCGTGTACTTCGCTGCCTACAGGCATCTGGCTAAGATAGCCGCCCGGGACGCGACCAGCGCTTCGAGCGACGCCAGCCTGGCCGCGAGGTACGTCACCGGGGCCATGGTCGGACTGGGCGGCTGGGTGATGTTCCGCCAGGTGAAGTCAATCTGCAAGAAGCGAGGTCTGGACCTTGAAAAGGCTACCAGGTACGGCCTTTCGGAGCGCCGCCAGATCCCCTCGCTCCTAGTCGCACGCTGACTACGGCCGCCCGTAGACGTGCAGCCAAAGGTCGACAAGGACTCACCCTTTGAAAACGCGTAATTACCATCATTATGGGGAGCGGCTCGTTTGCTCATAGTCGAGCTCCTCATCATAATGTTCCTCGTCTCGATCGCCGCTGGTCTAGTCGGCTCCCTGGTGGGCCTGGGCGGCGGCGTCGTAGTCATCCCGATACTCACCATCGGTCTCGGGGTGGACATCCACTATGCGATAGGCGCGAGCATAGTATCTGTCATAGCGACTTCGAGCGGCGCCGCGGCGACCTACGTCAGGGACAAGATGACGAACCTCAGGGTCGGCATGTTCCTTGAGCTCGGAACGACCTCCGGGGCCATAGTCGGGGCCCTGATAGCGGCTTACGCCAACTCCGTCATCCTCGAGCTGGTCTTCGGCGTCATCCTCCTGGCCTCTCTCCTCCCGCTCATCCGCCAGATAGGCGAGGACGTCCCTGAGAACCCCGAGCTTTCAGGGCTGTCGAAGAAGCTCAAGCTCACCGGGTCCTATGTCGAGACCGACGGCTCGACCGTAGATTACAACGCGACTCGCCCAGTCGAGGGGCTCGCCGGCATGGTGGTGGCGGGGCTGATTTCGGGGCTCCTCGGTATAGGGAGCGGGACGTTCAAGGTTCTCTCCATGGACTTGGCGATGAAGCTCCCCATGAAGGTGTCGACCACCACGTCCAACTTCATGATTGGGGTGACCGCGGCCGCCAGCGCCGGCATCTACTTCGTCAGAGGGGACGTCAACCCCGTCATCGTCGCCCCCGTGGCCCTGGGGATACTGATAGGCGCCTTCGTGGGGGCGAGGTTGCTCACAAGGGCGAGGAACCCCACCGTCAGGAAGCTGTTCGCTATAGTCCTGGCCCTCGCGGGCGCAGAGATGGTGCTGAGGGCCCTTGGCATCTGAGATTCTAGGCCCCTCGAAGGAGGCGTGGCCATGACGCCGAGCGACCCAGATTCGATGAACGCGATCATCAGCAAGGTCCTGAGGTACGGAGTCGTACTCTCGTCTGCTGTCATCGCGCTGGGCGTAGTCCTCCTCGTCGCCCACGACGGCTTCTCCCAGGTCGCTGCGTTCCTGTCGTACAATCCTAGCCAGATTCCCCACGGCTCTTTTCCTGTCTCCTTCGACGGACTTGCCGCAAGTCTCGCGAAAGGGTCACCGATAGCCGTAATAGAACTCGGGGTCCTCGTCCTGCTCGCCACACCCGTGTCCAGGGTGCTCTTCTCTATATTCCTCTTCGCGGCAGAGCACAACAGGACCTACGTCTACATCACGCTGACAGTCTTCATACTGCTGCTGTTCAGCATGCTCGTGACCCCCTACATACCCATCTTCGGCGGGTAGGCCGACCAGCAGCCGCGGGCATGCGTGGGCTGATTTCGCGCACTACGTTGTTCGTTCTGCGAGGATAGGCGAAGAGTTCACGCCGAGGCTTCTTGTGGCCGACGGGTCGCTAGAGCGGGCGACCGCTGATGACGTTTGTTCGCATCCACTGATCGAACCCACAGGCATTTGCGCTCAAATACGCATCCCGTCGTGACCCTGGGGTTGACGATGCAAAGCTTGCCGGATTTGATACCACGCCCTGGAAGGCTGCCGTGCGAGTCTGGGCAGTGAGCCCATGTGGCTCTGATTTCAGGGGTCTTCTTGCCGGAGCTGTCTTCTATGATGCTCATCGGGTTCGTGGGGACCTCCCTTCTGAACGAGGGGATGCCCCAGACCCTGCTCCTTACAGCCGCGGGCGCCAGCGCTAGGAGTCGGCAGAACCTCGACGTGGGCCCCAGGCACCAGTGGGGGCGCCTTGCGCGCGTACCAAAGTTAGTTAAATCACCCAGCGAAGGACAGTAGGCAAGAGGGCCCGGGCCTTGGCGATTCTTTCCGGACTGCCTGTTGACGTGGCCTCGCTGGCGTACCTCGGGATACTCCTGGTCGGGGCCAAGCTTGGGGAGGAGGCGTTCCGCAAGTTGGGCCTCATCCCCTTCGTTGGCGCGATACTCTTCGGCATCCTGATTGGGCCGGGAGTCTTCGGCGTGGTCGACGCGCTCCCGACCATCGCCCTCTTCGTGACCATCGGGATAGACTTCCTTCTCTTCGTGAGCGGGGCAGAGGAGTTCGAGGCGGACAGGCTAAGGAGCGTGCTGGCGAAGAAGAAGTCTCTAGCCGTCCCCCTCGCGCAGTTCACCATCCGGTTCCTGGCGGTCGCCGCGGTCTCATACTTCGCATTCCATCAGCTCACGGAGGCGGTGGTGATTGGGATAGTGGTCGGGATGAGCAGCGCCGGCCCGCTGTCGAGGCTGCTCACAGACACGGGCCTTGCAAGGACCGCCGAGGGGACCACGATTTTCTCGCAGGTCCTCGTGATAGAGGTCGCCGCCGTGGTCCTCTACTCATTCGTCTTTGACCTTGCCGGGAGGGCCGTGACGCTGATGTCAGTGGCGCTGACGGCTGGGGAGCTCTGTGCAGCCATACTCGGCATCGTGGCCTTCGGGAGGTACGTGATGATCCCGTTGCTCGAGAGGGTCGAGGCCAGGTTCAAGAGCAGAGAGGCGGTCTTCGCGACGATAATATCCATCTTGCTGATAGCGGGCTTCATCGGCCAGCTCGCAGGGTTCAACGCGGCCATAGTGGCTCTCTTCCTGGGGCTGCTGATGCAGAAGTTCCTCGCGGCCAGGCCCGTCTTGATGGAGAAGCTGCGGTCGTTCACCTACGGGTTTTTCGAGCCGATGTTCTTCGCAGGGCTGGGGCTGTACTTCGTGCGAGTCACCCCCGTCCTCATAGTGGCTGGACTGGGGATATTCGGCGTCGCCCTGGCGTCTGGGGTTCTGGTGGGAGGGGTGTCTGCGGGTTTCTTACGGATCGACAGGTGGCGCTATGCCTTCGGTACCACGGTCAAAGGAGGGGTCGACGCAGCCCTTCTGGTCTCCGCCCTCGCCGCGGGGGCGGTGCTCATCGGCGGGTTCGTGTACTCCTCCACGGCCATAGCAATCGCCCTCCTTTCGCTCGCGGCTCCTCTGCTCTTCAAGGGACGCGCCCCTCTCGTCTCCATAGACCACGAGGCAGGTACCGAGAAGAAGGTTGTCATGGAGCGGCTCCGGTCAATGACAGCCGCCGAGATTTGCAGGACCCTGCCCACGGTGACCGTCCGCTATGACGACCTCGCCCGGGAGGCCATTAGGAAGCTCTCAGTCCTCAACGCCAGGGCAGCGGTGGTGGTAGATGGGGAAGACAAGCCCGTGGCGACCCTGCTGATGCATGACATCATCGGCCTCTCCGCGCGGGAGATGTCCACGATGGACGTCTCAGAGATCCCGCTGGCAGACGTGGTGAGGGTTCGGGAGAGCGAGCCCGGACTCAACCTCACGACCACCTTCAGGGAGACCAACGTCCCCATAGTCGCCGTCGTCGACGCAAATGGGAAGATGCTGGGAACGATACTCGAGCGAGAGATACTGCGAAAGCTGGTCGAATCGCTGGGAGAGGAGGAAGGCAAAGAGGCCGGTCCAACTGAGCAGTAACAAGCGGCCACTTTCTGCGAGCCTTCGGCCTGCATCTGGTCTGGAGCCTCTGCGGCCACGCCTGCCCCATCCTCTACGCCAGGGACCACATCTCCTCCCCGAGAGGCTATGCACGCACAGACGAGAGGTATCGAGCCGGAGGATGCTTCGCGCTATTCAGCCACCCTTCTCGAGATAGTGCAAGATCCCCATCACCGAGGTCCTCACTGACACCCTCGCATAGACCGGAAGGCCCTCTACCCCGGCGTCAGCAGCCACGGTCTTCTCCATGGACTCGGCCGCCTGGTCAAGGCCGACGTTCTGTTTCCTCATGCGGCTAACTTGGCGGACCCATGACTCGACCAGCTCCGCCGTCCTGTCGAAAACCCACTCGACGTCCTTCCTGGCCGCGAAGTGCGGGAGGAGCAGCTCTGCAGGAGAGGTCTGCCGCAGCGTGGCGACGGTGGCTACAAGCTGCGACGGGTCGAAGCTCGGGGGAGGGGTCGTAGGTATCAGCGCCTTAAGGTCAGGATAGACGATGCCCACCGCGTCGGCGGTCAGCAGCGACCTGGCCCCGTCCACAAGGACAGAGATTTGGTGGGGCGCATGTCCCGGGCTGTGCATCAAGGTGACGGTCAAGCCGTCCCCGAGGTCGAGGTGTGCCTCCGCGCCGACCCCCGTCACCCTTTCCGCGGCTATAGGCTCAGGAAGGCCATACAGCGCCATAATCGACTCTCCGAAGACCCTCGTCGAGCTCTCGACCAGCTTCGTAGGGTCGATCAGGTGGGGGACGCCTCTCTCGTGGGCTAGCACTTCTGCGTTGGGCATCTCTCTCAGAAGCCTCCCCGCGGCCCCCGCATGGTCCAGGTGGACGTGGGTGGGGATGATGTACCTCACATCCGAGGGCATGACCCCGACCTCAGCCAGGCCCTTCAGCACGGCCTCGTAAGATGAAGCGTATCCGCAGTCGACGAGGGCTGGCTTCGGGCCCTTCAAGAGGTATGCGCCCACCGTCCCGGGGATCCCGAGGGCGTAGGTGTCCAGCAGGTAGATTTTTTCAGAGATCCTCTTCGCGTACATGCAGGGTCACTTCGGCGTGCTCATCTTGCCAAACTCGGAGGCGAGCAGGGCGAGCGACGCGGCTCCGAATTTGAGAGTGTCTTCGTCGACCTTGAACCTCGAGCTGTGGTTCGGGTACACGCACCCCTTGGCCGTGTTGGCCGCCCCCAGAAAGTAGAACATGCCAGGCGCTTTCTGCAAGAACCTCGAGAAGTCCTCACCGCCGAGAATCGGCTCCATCCTCCTCACCCTGGCGCCGCGGATCTTGCGGAGCAGCTTCACTGCTTGCTCCGTCGCCCTGGGGTCGTTCACTGTCACCGGATATGCGTCCCGCTCGAACTCGACCTCGGCCGACCCTCCATAGGACCTGCAGATCCCCTCGACGACCCTCGCCACCCTCCTCTTGGCCGCTTTCCTTGTCTCCTCGTCGAGTGTCCTTATGGTCCCATTAAGCTCGGCGTAGTCAGGGATGATGTTCTCTTTGGTCCCTGAGTGGACCGACCCGACTGTAATCACGAAGGGACGGACAGGGTCCATCATCCTGGAAGAGATGCCCTGCAGGCCCAGAATCACGTTGGCCGCGATATAGACCGGGTCGACTGTCTTGTGGGGGGCAGAACCGTGCCCTCCCCTCCCCTTGATCCTGATCCTGAACGAGTCTGGGGCCGCCATCACCGGTCCTTCCCTCACCCCGAACTCGCCGGCCTTCCTGTCGCCGTCGATGTGCAGGCCGAACACGTAGTCGACCTTCGGGTCGAGCATGACTCCGTCCTCTATCATAGGGAGCGCACCCCCCCGCCCTCCGTGCTCCTCGGCAGGTTGGAAGAAGAACTTCACCGTGCCGTACAGCTCATCCTTGGCCCGGACCAGGATCTCGGCAGCGCCCAGCAGCATCGCCATGTGGGTGTCATGCCCGCACGCATGCATCACCCCGTCGACCTTCGACTTGAAGTCTACGTCGGCGGCCTCGGTGACAGGCAGGGCGTCCATGTCCGCCCTCAGTGCCACGACGCTGCCTTCAGCGCTTCCCTTCAGGATGCCAACCACTCCGTTCCCCCCGACCCCCCTCTTCACGCTGATCCCGAGCGCCTCCAACCTGTCGGCGACGAACTTCGAAGTCCATGTCTCGCGGTACGAAAGCTCGGGGTGCTGGTGCAGGGTCCTCCTGGTCCTGATCAGCTCAGGTTCGATCCTCTTCGCCTCCGCCAGGAAGTCCACGGCTGGCGTGCCGCAGGGACGGATAAAAGGAGTCGACATCCAACTCGTCCCCGAAGCTTCCATTAGGGCTCATCCTTTTAGCACACCCTGAGGCCTTGGTCGCGTTGGCACTGTCCAACGCCTCGAAGGCAGGTACAGCAATCTTTCTGGGGGCAGCCCAGTTCACCGTCTGCCTAGTGCTTGCAGAAATCATGTTCCCGAACTACAACGTCTCCACCAATTACATCAGTGACCTGGGAGCCTTCTGCCCTTCGGTAGGGCCGTGCATCATCGAGCCCTCGGCCGACATCTTCAACGGGTCTATCATCCTCCTTGGGTTGCTCATACTCCTGGGTGCCTATTACCTCCGACGGGCCTTCCGTTCGACCCCCACTGCTATAGTCGTCGCTCTTGCCGGAGTAGGCGCCATGGGCGTCGGCCTGTTCCCAGAGACGACAGGGATATGGCACAGCGTGTTCTCCCTCATCGTCTTCCTCTTCGCGGGGCTTTCGGCGATTCTGACGTTCAGATACCAGAAGAGGCCGATGTCATACTTCTCGGTCGTCCTCGGCGCGATGACCCTCGCCGCCCTCGTCCTCTTCATCGGAGGCGAGTACTTCGGCCTCGGCGCGGGGGGGATGGAGAGGATGGTGGTCTATCCGTCCCTAATCTGGTCGCTGGGGTTCGGCGGGCACATGATGTCGACTGATGACCCCGCGAGGCCACAGCCGCAGGCGCCGAGCTCGAGTCCCTGAGACGCGCGCAGCCCTCCCCTGCCCCCCACACCACAGACTGCGTTGGAGAGGAGAGGCTACGCAGATTGTATCTGCTTCCTGATGGCGTCGACCACGTCCGGGTTCGCCAGGGTGGTGATGTCTCCGTAGTCCTTCCCGTCCGAAATGGCCACGAGGACACGTCTCATGATCTTCCCTGACCTGGTCTTGGGGAGATCGGGGACGACGTGGACAGACCTCGGCCTCGCTATGGGACCAAGCTGCTTCACCACGTTCTCCTTGATGGCCTCCTCCAACGCCTTCGGGGAGGTGCCTGGCCCTCCTGGTTTAAGCACCACATACACGACAGGGACGTGACCACGGATCTCGTCCGACATTGCTATCGCCGCGGCCTCGGCAACCTCAGGGGTGGTCAGGACAGCGTTCTCCAGCTCCTTGGTCCCCAGCCTGTGGCCGGCCACCTTGATCACGTCGTCCACCCTGCCGAGGATGCGGAAGTATCCGTCGGAAGCCAGCACCGCTCCATCTCCGGCGAAGTAGGGCCAGTCGTGCCAGTCCTTGCTCCCCCTGTCCCTATTGTACTTCGAGTAGTACGTCCTGACGAATCTGTCGGGGTCCCCCCAGATGGTCTGCATGATGCCTGGCCAGGGGTTCCTGATGCACAGGTTCCCTGCCTTGTTCTCCCCGGCAGGGACCACGGCGCCGTCCTCGTCATAGATCACCGGATAGATGCCAGGCATCCCGGGACCGGCACTCCCGGGCTTCATGGGGCTGATTGCAGGCAGAGTCGAGCAGAGGAACCCTCCTGTCTCAGTCTGCCACCAGGTGTCAGTGATCACAGCCTCCTTCTTTCCGACCACGTCATGGAACCACCTCCAGGTCTCTGGCTCTATGGGCTCGCCCACCGTGGTCATGGCCTTGAAGTGATAGTCATACTTCAGAGGTTCTTCCGGCCCCGACTTCCTCAGCATCCTGATGGTCGTAGGCGCTGTATGGAAGATGTTCACTCTCAGCCTTTCAGCTATCCTCCAGGGCCTCCCCGCGTCCGGATATAGGGGCACCCCCTCATACATCACTGTAGTGGCAGCAAGCGCCAGGGGTCCGTACACTATGTAGGAGTGACCGGTGATCCACCCGATGTCAGCGAAGCACCAATAGACGTCTTCTGGGTGTATGTCTTGGACGTACTTCGAGGTGGCGGCAACGTACGCCAGGTAACCACCGGTCCGGTGCTGGGCGCCCTTGGGCTTCCCAGTGGAGCCGCTGGTGTACATCAGGAACAGCGGCGCCTCCGAGTCCATGGACACAGGGGCCACAGTCTTCCCCCGGAACCGCGCTTCCAGACTGTCTACGAAGAAGTCCCGACCCTCGACCATGGGTGCCGCCGAAATGTATCTCCCGGGATGGCGCCTCCACACGAGAACTTTCTCGACCTGGGCGCCGAGCTTCCCTGCCTCCTCTACCACGACGTCGGCCTCCTTCTTCTTGTCGATGACGCCCCCGTTCCTGTAGTATCCGTCGATGGTCACCAGCACCCGGCTTCTCGAGTCTTCGACCCGCTCGGCGCAAGCCCTGGCGCTGAATCCGCCGAAGACCTGGTTGTGGATGATGCCGAGCCTGGCGCAGGCCAGCATGGAGATTGGGAGCTCGGGGGTCATTGGGAGGTGGAAGGTGACCCTGTCCCCAGCCTTCAGCCCCAGGCTCTGGAGCACGAGCGCGAACTCGTTGACCCTCCTGTAGAGCTCCCGGTAGGTGACCACCCCGTGGGCCTCGTCCTCGGGTTCTGGAACCCAGACGATGGCAGCCTTGTTGCCGTACTTCTGTAGGTGCCGGTCAACACAGTTGTATGCCACGTTGAGCCTCCCCCCGACGAACCACTTCCAGAATGGCGGGTTGGACGCGTCGAGGGTGGTGTGCCAGCCCTTATCCCATGTCAGTAGGCTCGCGTACTCTCTGAAACACTCGGGAAAGTTCTCCTCAGAGAAGCGCTCGAAGATGCCCCTGTCGCGCATGTTCGCCTGGGTGGCAAAGGCAGCTGGCGGGTCGACGAGATGCTCCTCTTTCCAGTGCACCGCTATCTGCGTCTCGGCTACATCCGAGTCTGCTCCGGCCATCCTTTGCCGTCTCCTCTCCCCGGAGATTTAAGATTGGTCGAGCCGTTGGAAGCCCGGGGGCAATCCTCAGGCAGTCATGAGGGTTCCCGGCGTCCGGAAGGCTGCGGACGACCTGGAGTCCAAAGGGGTCAGCCTGGCACAGGAGCCCCGGGAGTACGCCTGGGCCGTCTTTGTCACCTTCGCCGACCCTGGCGGCAACTTGTTCTCCATCAACAGCCTCCGAAGCCGTCTTCCTAGGAGTCCGGTGGGACGATGCCGAGCAACGTGGTGTTCGCTGCCGTCTCCAATCCAGAGCGGAGGAGGATCCTGGACATGCTGCGGGAGAGCGAAATGACGGCGGGAGGTCTTGGGGCGGCCCTCCCCGGACTGGCGCAGCCTGCGGTTTCCAGGCATCTCAGGGCCCTCCGCGAGGCAGGGTTGGTCAGCGTCTCCCCAATGGGCCAGCAGAGGGTCTACGCCCCGGCGCCGGGCGGGCTCAAGGAACTTGACGCCTAGATCTCCGCCTACAGGGGGTTCCGGTCGGGACGGCTCGCACAGCTGTCAGCGCGCGTGGACGAGCCCTCCAAGCCGAAGAGGGTGCCTCGACAGTGACCTCGCCTCCGCTCCGGGGACGTGCATTCCTGGACCGGCTAGGGGCCCATCTAGGCCGCAAGCCTCGTCAAAACTGGCAGAGGCGTTGCCAGGAAGTTACGCGCGGGCCCCCTCTATCTTGGGTTTCAAGGAGCGGGTTCAAACCCAGGACGGACTCCGAGTCCTAGGGATGCGGGGGATGGGATTCGAACCCATGAACCCCTAAGGGAGGGGATCTCTGCGAACGCCCGCTTAAGTCCCCTGCTTTTGGCCAAGCTTAGCTACCCCCGCAGGGGTCGAGCGGGAATCTTGCGTTATTAACATTGGAAAGACGCTAGCCGAGGAGCTCCAAGAAGTCGCGGAGCTCTCTGGTGTTCGCGACATCTCCGGCCTCCAGCCAGGCCCTCCGGGCGATAGCCACCCCATAGGCAGCGTTGTCCAGCCCGCCCACGGAGTGCGCGTCGGAGTCCACCACCACGGGCACTCCCTCTTCCATGGCCTTCCTCGCCCACACCTCGTCGAGGTCCAGCCTGTCAGGTTCCCCATCTATCTCGAGCATCTTGCCGTTCCTCTTCGCTGCCTCTATGACCTTCGAGAGGTCTATGGGGTTCCCCTCCCTCCTGCCGATCAGCCTGTTTGTTGGGTGGCACAGGAAGTTCACTGAGGGGTGGGCGAGCGCGCTGAGCGCCCTTTCAGTCAGCTTCTCGGGGCTCTGCCTGAAACTCTGGTGAAGAGAGGCTCCGACGATGTCGAACTCGTCGAGGAAGCCCTCGTCGAAGTCGAGCGACCCGTCGCTCTTGATCTCCACTTCGACCCCCTTCAGTATCCTGAACGGCGCCAGCTCTTCGTTCAGCCTGTCGATCTCCTTCCATTGCCGCCTGAACCGCTCTTCGGAAAGACCGTGGGCCACCCTCACGGACACCGAGTGGTCGGTGAACGCGATGTACTCATGTCCTCGCGCCTTGGCCGCCTCTGCCATCAGGTCCATCTCAGCGGTCCCGTCGCTCCAGGTCGAGTGCATCTGCAAATCCCCTTTGATGTCGTCGAAGGAGATGAGGTCGGGGAGCTTGCCACTGAGCGATGCAGCCACCTCACCTCTGTTCTCCCTCAGTTCAGGGGGTATGTACTGCATGCCGAGTTCGTGATAGATTCCCTCTTCGCTCTCTCCCGCGATCCTCTCTCCGTCTTTCCTGAAGAGGCCGTATTCGTTGAGCTTCCACCCCTTCTCGATTGCCAGGTTCCTCAGTGCTATGTTGTGGTCTTTCGAGCCCGTGAAGTACACCAGCGCGGCTCCGCACTCTTCGGGTGCGAACGCCCTGGCGTCTACCTGCACTCCGTTCTCAAGCTTCACGCTCGCCCTCCTGGGGCCTCTCTCCAGGACCTGGGCTACGCCGGGGCACCTGGAGATGGCGTCGATGAATCTCGGGTCAGTGGAGAGGAGGTCGATGTCTCCGACGGTGTCCTTTCCGCGCCGCAGGCTGCCCGCCATCCTAACCTCGATGCCCAGGGCAGCGAAGTAGGACGCCAGCTTCTGGAACTCAGCCTCCGCCTCCGGGACTAGCATCCGCTTTTCGAAACTGGCTAGCTTCTCGATTCCCATCCGGAACGCCTCCCTGACGGTGGGGCCGAACTCAGGGTCTAGCCTTCCTGACTCCAGCGCTGACTTCAGGTCCTCGACGCTCGAAATCCCTAGGTCGTGGGAAAGACGGTAGGCCGTCCTAGGCCCTATCCCCTGGACACTCATGAGTTTCGGCACGCCTGGAGGCGTCTTCGCCTTCATCCTCTCCAGGAGTTCGAGCCTCCCCGTCCTGAGATACTCGTCAATCTTCCGGGCTATGCCTGCGCCCACGTACCTGACGTCTTCCAGCTGCTTCCTATTCCAGAGCGCTTCAACGTCTTCGTTCAGATTCCTGATGCTGGTGGCCGCCCTATGATATGCGATCACCTTGAACCTGTCTTCCCCGTTGGTTTCCGCCACGTCTCCCAGGCTGTCCAGGACGTCGGCAACCTCGGCGTTCCTCAATACGGTGATTTGACGGCGATTCGTTTTAAAAGCAGTATGGCTGACCAGATGAATCGTTTGCCAGTCTTTCAGAAGGCGTTCATCTTACTCAAGGTCTCCCCGGGCCATGAAGAGGAAGTCATAGACAACCTCATGAAGGTCCCCGAGGTAGTAGAGGCGCACATAATCCCTGGCGACTGGGATGTCATGGTGGTGCTCAACGCCCAGAAGGAGGTTCTCGTCCCCAGCGACGAGAAGGTGTACCGGCTGGTCATGAACAAGGTCCAGAAGGTAAAGTACGTGGAGGATACCAACACAATGGTGTCACAGTTCTCTCGGATCAAGCAGGGCTAGCTCCACCAGCCGAATTCCTTGGGAACGTCGGTGATTTGCACCCCCCTCCCGCCTTCTATCAGGAGGTCGTCCTCTATCCTGACCCCGAGCTTCCCTCGGATGTACGCACCAGGCTCTACGGTGAAGCACATGCCTGGGCCCAGGCGCTCTTTCCCGCCGTCCACTATGTAGGGCGCTTCATGGATTTCCAGCCCCAGGCCGTGGCCCGTCCGGTGGAAGAAGTACCTCCCCATCCCCGCGCTCTCGAGCATCCCCCTGGCAGCGGCATCCACCTCCCCCACTTCCGTCCCTGCCTTGGACGCAGCCACCGCTGCTTCCTGGGCCTCGAGGACCTTGGAGTACACCCTTTCGACGGCGGGGGACCGGCCGACGCAGAAAGTCCTGGTGACGTCGGCGTAGTAGCCGCCGTAGGTCGACCCGACGTCCACCACTATGCTCTCGCCCCGGTTCACCCTCCTGGTTGACGGGAGGTGGTGCGGGTCGGCCGCCATCTGACCCGCCTGGACGAGCATGTCGTCGACCTTCTCGGCCCCCTGGGCGTATATCGCGTCTGTCATGGCCCTGGCTAATTCGAGCTCGGTGGCTCCCTCCTTGATGAGCCCGGGGAAGCCGCTGAAGGCCCGGCTCAGAGCCCGCGCCGACTTCTTCAGCAGTCCGACTTCGGTGTTGTCCTTCGACTCCCTCAGCTTTTGGAGGATCGGTTCTGCGCTGACGAGCTTCAAGTGGCCCCCCTTCGCCAGCTTGTCCGTATACTGGAACGGCGCCCTACCTTCGACGCCCCACTGTCCCTCAGCCCCTGCTCGCTTCGTCGCGTCCCTTATCGCCCCCCCAGGCCCCTCTGAGTCGGTCCACGCGTGGACTCCGAGAGAGAATGGCGCACTCACGTAGGGCCCCGACTCCAGGGCAGGGGCAATCAGCTGAGGCTCGCCCGCAAGGGGGACGAGCAGCATGAACGGGCGCTCCAGCATCAGCGACGTCCCGCCTGTAAGGTAGCGCAGGTTCGGACCAGGCACGACGACCACGCCCTTCAGCCCCGAGCTGGCGAGCCCGGCCCTCAGCCGCTTCAGCCTCGTCGCATGGAGCGCCTCGCGAGACATTCTAACAGTTGATTCTCGTATGCACTGTTAATATGTAGTTGCTCCGGCGCGGCGATGCCTTGGGCATCAAAGAAAAGGTCGTCCTGCCGGTGGCGAAGAGATGGATTTCAGGTGTGGACCTGAACGCTGCCCTAGAGGACGCGAAGGGGACGAACTCGAGGGGGATGGGGGTCGTCATGAACTTCCTCGGAGAGGAGATCACCGACCAGGGTGCCGCAGACGCCCAGGTGGATGAGTACCTCCGACTCCAGCAGGCTCTCGCCGACGGCGCTGTCAGGGGGTTCGCATCGGTGAAGCTCACCCAACTGGGCATGGACTCGGACGAGCAGGCGATGCGGCGGAGGTTCGACAAGATCCTGGCGAGCGCTGAAAAGCTCACGCAGCTACTCTGGATCGACATGGAGAGCTCCTCGTCCACAGAAAGGACGGTGTCCACCTACCTCGACGCCCACAGCAGCCACCCTGGCCTCGGCGTGGCGATCCAAGCCTACGCCAGGCGGAGCGAGGCGGACATGAAGGCGATTCTGGACCAGGGGGGGAAGGTGAGGCTCGTCAAAGGCGCCTACAGAGAGGGCCCGGACTTCGCCTTCCCCACGAAAGCCGAGGTCAACAAGAGCTACGAGCGCCTGATGACGTCCCTCTTCGAGAGGGGGGATGGGTTCGCCATCGCCACCCACGACGGAGCGCTCGTAGAGCGCGCGAAGGCGCTCGCGGAGTCAAGCCACGCGAAGTTCAGGTTCGAGTTCCTCAAAGGGATCAGAGACGAGCTGAAGGCCGACCTGGTCAAGTCGGGGTACGCTGTCTCGGAGTATCTCCCCTACGGGGACCGATGGTGGGCGTACTCGAAGCGGAGGATAACCGAGCACCCGAGCAACGTCTGGCTCCTCCTCCGTTCGGTTGTCTAGGGTCCGCTTCAGCGGTAGCCGCCGTTGATTACTGGCTCAAATAACATAGACTCCCCCCGCAAAATACCGAATTGGGCCTGAACGAAGCAGGTCAGACAAAATGGCCGAATATCAAAAAGGGCAAGTCTGGGGCGCCCTCCGCAAGGCGTGGAAGGGCTACCGCATAGCTAAGGTCCAGGGCGACAACGCCCGGATGAGGGAGTATGCCACGCGCATAAAGACCCTCCAGGGCCAGCTAGGCGTCCCTCAGGCGAGCTTTCCAAACCTGGGAATGTAGAGGAGCTCCGCTCCTCTTTCCTTTTTTAATCCAAGCTCCTGATTTCTTTCTCTATCTCTTCCAGAATGTCGCAGACTACCTGCTTCTCCAGGCCCAACGAGGAGCAGATGGCTTCTACGCCGTCACCCTCCTCCCTCATGAGATACCTGACGACCCTCTTGCGGTCGGCCATGGGGAGTGACGTCCCTATGCGCGCGGCTTCTCTCAGAGCAAGGCTCCTGATATAAAGGAGGACCGCCCTCTCTTCTTCCATCGCCTTCAGCTTCCTGTCGACCTCGGCGACCACATGGGTGAGCGGGTGTATGCGCGACGCGCCGTCGGGGTATCTGAGCACCCCGCTGATCTGGGTCATCATCTGGGCGTGCTCATCCGTCTCCGCGACCCCGGGCAAAGCACCGAAGGAGAAGATCCTCGTCCTGAAGAGGTTGGGAGCCAGGTCCACGGTGACCGAGAAGCTGCTCTTCAGCATGTACTCCTTCCTCTGGGGGCCCCGGGGGCTGTCCTGGGAGACTGTGCTCACCAGCCCTGCCCTCTCCATGGTCATTAGGTGCTTCGCTACGAGTTGCTGGCTGATCTTCAACTCCTTCGACAGCTGAAGCTGATAGTTGGGCTCCTCGCTAATCCTGGAAATTATCATCCTCCGAATCGGGTTCTCCACGGTCCCCAACACGGCGTCGAGCTCAGCCTGGCTCACTGGTTATCGACCAATGGTTGTATACACCTGGTTTGTTGTATAAATAGGTTCTCGAACGCTCCCAAGCGTTGGACTGTCTCTGGGTCGTTTCTCTGGAAGAGAAGGGAGCTGAATGGCACTGAGCAGGACTCTGATTGGCGAGCACGCTGCGGTGGCTAGCGAGCAGCCTCTCGCTTCGATGGTCGGCTACGACGTCCTCCGGAGAGGAGGGAACGCGTTCGACGCCGCAGCTGCGACAAGCTTCGCCCTCGCCGTGACCTTCCACCCCGCCGGAGGGATGGGCGGCGACTTCTTCGGCATGTTCTACGAAGCGAAGACGGGCCGGACACACTGCCTCAACGCCAGCGGTTGGGCGCCGTCGGGACTCACGCTTGACCTGGTCAGAGAACGGGCCGGCGGCAGGCTCCCCCTGTATGGACCCTTGACCTGCGTCGTGCCGGGGCTCACGGCCGGGGTGTGGGAGATGCACAGGAAGTTCGGCGTCCTAGAGTTCAAAGGGCTCCTGGGCCCAGCCGCCAGGCTCGCTTCCGACGGTTTCCCTGCCGGCGCCGCCATGTGCAGATCCATCGCCGGGGCGTACTCTGACTTCTCAGACGACGCCAAGAAGGTCTTCGCTCCCAGCGGAACGCTTCCCACCCCGGGGGAGCGCATCAGGCAGGAAGCCCTGGGCAGGGTGATATCAGAAGTAGCCGAGGGGGGGCCGGACGCGTTCTATTCTGGGTGGCCTGCGGAGAAGATCGCGTCTACCCTCGAGTCCCTCGGGGTCCCGTGCACCAAGAGCGACTTCTCGGAGTTCAAACCGGAGTGGGTCGAGCCGCTGACCCTCGACTACAGGGGAACCACGGTCTATGAGGTCCCACCCAACAGCATGGGCGCGACAAGCCTGCTGATCCTGAAACAGCTGGCAGAAACCGACCTCTCAGCAACAGGGCCTCTTTCTCGGGACCGGATCGAGAAGACGATGAAGGCGGTCCTCGTCGCCTACGGCCGCAGGGACGAGATGCTCGGAGACCCGCGCTTCGGCCCCATCGACATGGAGGCCTTCATGTCGACCAAGAAGGGTGGGCCCACGGGGCCAGCGGTGGTCAGGAAAGGGGACACCACCGCTTTCTCCATCGCGGACGCCGAGGGAAACATGGTGTCGGGGATCCAAAGCCTGTTCCATCACTTCGGGTCGCGCGTGTTCGTAGAGGAGTGCGGCATAGCCCTGAGCAACAGGGCGTCTGCCTTCCGCGCAGACGGCCCGAACAAGGTCGAGCCTCGCAAGCGGCCTCTGCACACCCTCTCTTCGCTCATCCTGGAGCGTCAGGGCCGACCCTACCTCGCCATAGGGGCTAGCGGAGCGGACTATCGTCCCCTTCAGCACGCGCTCTTCGTGACGAACTCTGTGGACTATTCCATGCCAGCGGAAGAGAACGTCGCACACCCCAGGTTCCTCTGGGGCGGAGGTAAGAAACTGCTGGTGGAGGAAGGCTATGCGCTACCTCCGAAAGGTGACTACGAAATCGAGCGGCTCCCGCTGCCTGGACGGACCGGCGTCTGTCAGGCGGTCGAGGTGTCGGGAGGATACAGGAAGGCCGTATGCGACGTGCGCGGAGACGGCATCCCCTCAGGGTTCTAGGGACTAGGTTCAGGCAGCGAAAAAACATGGGAGGTCGAGGGCCGAGCGGCCCCCGACGCCTAGGTTGTGCTCGAGGTCGAGTTCTCGGATTCGGTGACTGTGGCTTCAGCCGTCTGCGTTCCTCTCGATCCAGTGCTGACCGCGGTCACGTGGACTACAGGACTGAGTACAGAAGCTTGACCGGGACTGACGTGTATGTCTCCCGGCGAGATGCTCAGGGTGAGGTCTGTGGAGCCGCTTGACTGGACGGTGAAGTGCACGTTGATCATCAGCTTCCCATCCGCCACCACTCTGAGCTGAGTGGACGTCCCATCGGCCCAGAAGGCCTTGGCTCCGGTGATGTGGAGGACGACGCCTGTCACGTTCCCGGAGGGGATGCTAGTGGTCCCCAAGAGGAGGGAGCTGCCCTGGAGCTTGGTGAGGTTTACGTTATCCCCCACGCTAGCTGATACGTTGTAGACGTACCGGTTCACGAACCCGGACCGGATGGTGGAAGAGCTGGTGGAAGAAGACGTGCTCAGGGAGTGTGAAGTAAGAGAGCTGGTGCTCGTGCTACTGCTGGTGCTGCTAGTGGTATTCGTAGTCGTGCTCAAGCTGACGGCGCTCGAAGTTGACCCCGAGGTGGTGACTGCCGTGACGTTGGAGGAGTACTTGATGGTGACGCTCGTCACATTGACGAGGAGATAGCTGAGGTTGGGGCTGCTAGGCGGTGGGTCTGACAGGTAGATGCTCAGCGAGCTGGAGCCGGGCCCAGCTTGGGAGCTGTTGGAGATGCTTGGGAGGTAGACGGTGTAGGCGTACGCTGAAAACCCGAGGGTTGCCAGCAACACCACTGCTGAAATGGCTACGGCTTTGTTCATTCTTAGAAGGGGGATCCTAGAGCGCCGACTTAATCCTGTGGTGTTGAACAGCCAGGAAAGAGCCTTGAAAGCTGCTCCGCGAGACCAGGGACCCTGGTCCGGAACGGTCTAGTCACAGGTGCGCCCGCGGCCGAGCACACGGCGGCCTGTCCGCGCCTCAAAGAGGAGAGGCTGTTCTACCCCTCCTTGGGCTCCTTCAGGCTTCCAGTAACCCTTCGACTCTGGCCACCGGGCTTCCAGGCTTGGAGAACAGCACAGGTGGCTACCGTCACTAGGGCAGCGTCCCTTCCACCCGTCACCCCGTAGAACACGCTGACGCCGTTTACGCGTCGTCGGCTGCTTCTCATGCTCGGCCGAATGCGGATAGAAACCGTTGAATTCACGGGCCCGGTGCGATTTGAACGCACGACCTACAGCTCGCTCCACGACGTGTAGGAGGCTGCCGCGCTATCCGTATTTCGCTCAAGCATGGATCTGCGCTACGGGCCCAGCCATGGCCCGAAAAGAACCAGGATATTACCTGTTCCTGTTCACTCCACGAGGTCGAACTCCAGTTCGAGTTCCCCTTTGGAGTGCCTGAAACGGGGCTTCCCGAGCCTGATCTCCCCTACTTGGATGGTGTTGTCGACGTGGGGCTCGTTGCAGCAGTTGATGCTCCAGTCGGGAATCCTAACGATCTTCAGCAGCGTCACTTCGGGCGGGACCGGGAACAGGTCGTAGATGGCGTCCCCGAAGTGCCCCTCGGCCTCCTGTCGCTCCATCTCAAACTCCAGCAACTCGACCCCTTCCGAGACCTTCTCGTTTGTCAGCCGCTCTATCTTGGACAGTTCCTCGGCAGTTGGCTCCCTGTCGAACTTGACGGTCAGCCTCCCGTGACTCCCTGAAACGTGCACCGAGGCCGTCCACTTCGCGCCCAGCACCCCCTGTACGGCCCCTTTGAGGACGTGGACTGCGGAATGAGTCTTGAGTTCTTCGGCGCTCAACTAGAGCCTCGTGATGACTTTGAAGAAGTCGTTGAACCTGGTCTGAAGGCCGAAGCGCCTCTCGTTCCCCCTCATGTACATGTAGACAGACAGGAGCGAGGGCCACATCTTCATCAGGCTGAACTTGTCCTCCACTTTGGCCTTGATGAACCTGTAGACCTTGGCGTACTCGGAGTAGTGGTCCAGGACCGCCTTCCTGTACCCTTCCCTGTCGCCCAGGTGGTCCACGAACAGATTGACGCACTGCATGCTGGGGATTATCCCTTCTCCCAGCATCGGGTAGACCGTGCCGATGGATTCGCCCACCCCTGTGACCTTTCCGTCGAAGAAGGGCTCCATGTACTTGGGAGGCGTCACTCTCACAGGCCTCCCTATCTTCCTGACGACCTCGCAGTGGTACTTCTTCACGAACTCGTCGAGGTCGCCCTGATACCTATGGTGAAGGTCGCCGCCCCCAACATGGGCCATGCCGTCCCCCAGGGGGAAGTACCACCAATAGCCCGCGAGGCCTGGATAAGGCTTGATCACGAAGTCGTCGTAGGGGAGGTCCTTGGACTTCACCTGGTACTCGAGCGCAGGGATCAGCAGGTCGTCCTGGACCTTCGGGAGGAGAGACCTGTGCAGACCTGTGGCGTCCACTACGTGGTCGAAGCCCCGGAAGTCCCCGTTGGCCTCCTTGACGTGCGCCCCCCAGTGCACCTTCTTTCCCTTCAGCATGTCCTCCGTCAGCCTGTGCTTATCGTAGGTGACCAGTCCTCTGAGGGGTATGGTGACCTCCTCGTCTCCGAGGTCGACGCGCATCTTCTTTCCCCTGTGGAGGATGTAGTCGTCGAAGTTGAACCCTGCCTGTTTCACCAGGTCAGAGATGAAGGGCTGACTAGTCCCCCAGGCGCACACCGTGTACCAGTTCTTCTCCGTCCGCATCTCGAAAGCCTCTGCCTCCACGTCGGCCGGAAGGCGGTTGAGCAGATACGCCCCTGCCACCCCGGTGCCCACGACAGCGATTCGAGTCAGAGAAGACACCGTCTCTTCCCTTACATGGGTGCCCTTTTTACCTGTCGGCCCTAATCGGGTTCGCCCTCGCAGTCTACCAAAACCTAATATACCAAAGATATTGATTATATTGCCGTCATGCCGATGCCCAAGAACCCAGAATCAGATTCTACGACCGTGAAGCTGTCGAGGGATACCTACTCCAAGCTCGCATCGCTCGGCAAATATTCTGAGACCATGGACCAGATCATCCAGCGCCTGACCACCCAGGCGAAGGGGCTCGAGGACGTCGTCGCCGGGAAGAGCTCCATCACCTTCATCGACGGCCACGAGGGACGCCTGCTCTACCGCGGCTACGACATAGCAGACCTGACGACTCACTCCAATTACGAGGAAACGGCGTTCCTCCTCTGGAACGGCCATCTCCCGACCGTGAACGAGCTCAAAGGCTTCAGCGAGGAGCTCGATTCTAAGCGCGCGATACCGCGCGAGCTGGTGTCGATCCTCACCACCCTCCCTCAGAACTGCGACACCATGGACGCGCTGAGGGTCGGGGTTGCTGCCCTCGGGGTCTTTGACGACCCGATGTACTCGCAGCAGGAGAAAGCCATGTCCATTGCGGCGAAGATGGGGACGATGGTGGCGGCGATCCACAGGCACAAGCACGACCAGGAGGTGGTCGCCCCGCGCGAAGACCTCTCCTTCGCGGCCAATTTCCTCTATATGTTGTCAGGCAAGGTCCCATCCGAAGAGGATTCGAGGCTGATGGACGTCCTACTGATCCTCCATGCGGACCACGAGTTTAACGCTTCGACCTTCACCGCCCGGGTCATAGCTTCGACCCTCTCGGACATCTATTCGGCCGTCACCGGAGCCGTGGGGGCTCTCAAGGGCCCGCTCCACGGCGGGGCCAACGAGAAGGTGGTCGAGATGACCGCAGAAATCGGCTCCCCGGCCAAGGTGGACGCCTACATCCGCGGGAAGCTGGCCAGCAAGGCGAAGATCAACGGCTTCGGTCACAGGGTCTACAAGACCATGGATCCGCGGGCGAAGATCCTGAGCGACATGGCAGAGCACTTCGTGCGGACTCCGAAGGAGAAGGAGTCGCTGGAGATCATCCAGCGGATCGAGGCCATACTCCTGAAGGAGAAGAACCTATACCCCAACGTCGACCTCTTCTCCGGACTGGCCTTGAACCACATGGGAGTGCCTGCGTATCTGTTCACCCCGGTGTTCGCCATAGGCCGTGCTCCCGGATGGCTCGCCCACGTCCTGGAACAGTACGCCGACAACAGGATAATCAGGCCTATCTCGGACTACGTCGGTCCGCAACTCATGACCTACACCTCCATAGAAGGTCGAACCTCCAAGGGGCTGAGGCCTTGAGGGTCGAGGCCCTGGTCAAGCGCAGGCCGGTTACCATAAGCCCAGGGGCGACCATAAAACAGGCCGCAGAAGTCTTCGCCCGGGAGAAGATCGGCCTCCTGGTGGTAGCGCCCTCTGTGAGCCCGGTGAAGGCAGAGGCCGTGCTCTCCGAAAGGGACGTGGTCAGGGCCGTGGCGAAGGGGGTGGCCCTCTCGGGGCGGCTGGACGCCGTGTCGACAAAGAAGCTGATCAGCGTCAAGCGGTCTGACAGAGCCTCCACGGCGGTCAGGCTCATGGCGGACAACGGTATAAGGCACCTGGTGGTGGAGAACGACGACGGGACCCTGTTCGGGGTCCTCTCCATCAAAGACTTCTTCCGCGAGGGAAAGCTGCTCAACTCGTTCCTCAGGGAAGAAGACCAAGAGGTCCACGGCGTCGATTAGGCCGTCGAGGGCGTGGTCCGTCGCCTGGGGTCCAAAGTCCAGATAGCGTCTCGCTCGCTGTAGTGAGCGTCTAGCGTGTCGTCTTAGAAGACTCTCCGCTGGACTTCAGGGTGGAGAAACAGGCTTATGCGCCGATTGGCTCGCATCGGTGCGTTCCTAGGTTCCACCGTCGTGTGGACCTTCCTTGGCTTGAACGAGAGACGTAGGTACGTGCTTCCCTTGCACCTTCGCACCCTGAGTATTTGCCCACCGTAGCAGATTATCTTAAATAACGTAAGAGGCCTCTGGATGCTGAGAATGGCTCTTTTCGGCGACATCGGGATAATCTTCGTCATGGCCCTCGTCGCGGTGGGGCTCACGGGGCTGGTCATGATAATCCCGCGCCTATTCGCGCCCAGGCGGCCCAACCCGATCAAGAACCTCCCCTTCGAGGCAGGCCAAGTCCCCCAGGGCGCCGGCAAGATGCACTTCATGATGCAGTACTACGCCTACCTCCTCATGTTCATAGTGTTCGACGTCCTCTCTATGTTCCTCTACGCCTGGGCGTCGGCCTACAAGCCGCTCGCCCTAGGGCTGTCTTCCGACTGGACGGTGACGCTCTTCATGGGGATGCTCTTCATCCCAATGGGCTTCGCCCTGTTCCTCGCGGGGAAGAGAGAGCTATGGTAGTCGCCCAGCAGCAGAAGGCGGGGACTTTCCAGGTCCTCGTAGGCAAGATAGACGACGTCCTTCAGTACGCCATAGGTGACCCCCTGCGCTACCTGGCAAACTGGGGACGCCTCTATTCGCTCTGGCCCGTCCATCTAGAGACAGCCTGCTGCTCAGTCGAGGTAGGTGCCGCCGCGGGGTCCCGTTTCGACATAGAGCGTTTCGGCACGCTAGAGGCATTCGGCTCTCTCCGCGCCTGCGACCTCATAATAGTCATGGGGACGGTGACCAGGAAGCTGGCCCCTAGGCTGAAGCTCATCTACGACCAGATGGCAGAGCCGAAGTGGGTCATCGCCATGGGAGCGTGCTCCATAACGGGCGGGCTCTACTTCGACTCCTATAACGTCCTCAGGGGCATCGACGACATCATACCGGTGGACGTGTATGTCCCGGGCTGCCCTCCGAGGGCCGAGGCGCTGATCCAAGGGATAGTCCTACTGCAGGAGAAGATCCGAAGGATGCCCACGCTCAGCGGCCGGTGACGATACCCATGAGCAAGGCCAGTCAGCCAGCCAATCCCGCTCCTTCCCCGGCCGTGGCTCCGCCGCAGCCGGCCAATGCTCCGCCCAGCTCTGCCCCGGCGGCCGCCCCTGCTGCAAATCCGGACTTGGACAGGGCAAAGGCCATCGCCGACAAGATAACGTCGAAGCACCCAGGGACGAAGCTGGAGTGGGTCAAGCCGCGCCGGCTGAAGGTCTCCGCCCCGGCGAGCATGATCAAGGACGTGGCGCTCTTCGCCAGGGACTCGCTCGGGTTCGACCACATCAGCACGGTAAGCGGGGTCGACTGGATTGCGAAGAACGCGCTTGAAGTCGTCTACTTCGTTGGCTCCACGGTCCCAGGCCAGGAGGGGTTCGTCCTGGCCCTCTCCGAGAGGGTGCCCAGGGACAATCCGGTCGTCTCAACCCTGATTGGGGTATGGAGGGGCGCGGAGTACCACGAGCGCGAGACGCACGAGATGTTCGGGCTCAACTTCCAGGGCCACCCCGACCAGAGCCACCTCTTTCTCCCGGAGGACTGGAACGACCTGCCGCCCCTCCGTAAAGACTACGTTTCGCCAGGTAGATGAGAATGACCCTCGAAAGCGAGTACTCGCCAGACGCCGACCGGATCATGGCCGTCTCACTCGGCCCTCAGCACCCGGGAGCCGGCCACTTCCGCATCAGGCTCTGGCTAGACGGCGACTACGTCGTCAAGGCCCTCCCCGACGCGGGCTACGTCCACAGGGGCGAGGAGAAGATGGGGGAGTACAGGAACTACACCCAGAATGTCCCGCACCTGGAGAGGCCGGTGATACTAGACAGCTCGAACATACTCTTCGCCTACTCCTTGGGGGTCGACGAGCTCATGAACAGCAAGGTCCCCCCCAGAGCGCAGTACCTCCGGGTCATCATGTCTGAGATCAACCGCATCATCTCGCACATGTACTTCATCGCCATCCAGGGGCTCTTCCTGGGCCACACCACGATGATCACCTGGTGCATGGGCGACAGGGACTTCTGGATTGACCTCGGCGAGAGGATAGCGGGCGCGAGGGTGACCTTCGCCTACATCATCCCTGGCGGAGTGAGGAACGACATCCCGGAGTTCGCCATCGAGAAAGGGCTCAAGACCTGTGACTGGTTCGAGAAGCGCATGGGCGAGTACGAGAAGATATTCTACGACAACCCCATGGTCCACCAGAGATCGGACGGCGTCGGCGTCCTGTCCAGGGATGACGCCATCGCCTTCGGCGCAACGGGGACCGTCGCCAGAGCCTCCGGGCTCGCGCTCGACGTAAGGAAGGACGAACCCTATAGCTCATACTCGGACTTCGAGTTCAAGACGCCGGTGCTCACCCAGGGGGATTCCTGGGCTCGCGCCTACGTCGCGCTGCTCGACATGCGCGAGTCGATCAAGATAATCAGGCAGGCGCTCAAAGGCCTCCCACAGGGCCCGGTGCGCCTCAAGCTCGGCCCACAGCCGAGGGTCCCCGCGGGGGAGGTGTACTCCAGGACAGAGGCTGCCAGGGGGGAGATGTCGTACCACATAGTCAGCGACGGCTCGCCGCGCCCCTACCGTCTGAAGATCGGGGTGCCTTCGGCGAAGAACCTCAGGGCCCTGCCGCACCTTCTGAAGAACGTCCACATAGCAGACATCCCTGTGATCTACTGGAGCCTGAACTACTGGCCGGTCGAAGCGGACCGATAAGCCGCCCTCTTCTTGGGCTGTAAGCGCAGGTCAGCCCAGGAAAAGCACCCTCTGCTTCCGGGTCGTCCCGCGGCAACGCTACCCTTCGGCAATGTCACAGTTCCCCCACCGCTACTACGAAGGGCTCGGCCTCCGGGGTCTTCTCGCCCCTCCTGAGGAGATAGACGCCCAGCATGATCAGTGCTCCCCCGAAGACCTGGACCGCTGTGATCTGCTCCCCGAGTACCGTGAGCCCGAAGAATGCGCCGAACACCGTGGACGTGGACCATACGAGCAGCATCCTGATCGCCCCCAGTCGTTTGACCGCGGCTATGAACAAAATCGTTGCGCCGGAGACCGTGAGCGCCAAGAGGAGCATCACGGCGGAGGAGTAGGCAGAGAATCCGAACGGGAAGCCTCCGACGAGGAAGATGGCGGTCAGGATGCATCCCCCGATGAGGTTGCGGAACTTGCTCAGAAGTGCCGTGTCGAACCTCTTCGTGGCGAGCACGATTATGTTGTTCTCGATCGCCCACCCTGCCCCGGAGCCAAGAATCAGCAGGTTCCCGGCCAGTCCCTGGAGGAACGCTATGTGGGAGAGGTCAAGGTTGGTAGAGACCACCAGGAGCCCTGCCACGATGAGCAGCCCCCTGGCGGCCTGTCCACGCCCCAGTCTCTCTCCGAATATCGCGAAGGCGATTACGGTGGTAAACAGGACCTCGCCGTTGGCCAGGAGGGAGGCGTTCACGACTGTAGTCTGGTTCAGGCCCAGGGTGTACATCAGCGGAGCGAGGCCCGCCCCCACGAGCCCGAAGAAGACGAGGTACCTGTAGCTCCCGGGCTGAGGCTTCCTCCTGGGCTGATACAGCAGCAGGATGAGCCCGGAAAGGAGGAATGTTACCCCTGTGACCACGAGCGGCCCGTTCCTGGCGAGCGAGATCTTTGTCAGCGCCGACACAGAGCCGGCGCAGACTGATCCAAGGATGGCGTAGAGGTAGCCCTGCCTGGTCTCAGAGTCCCGTCTGTTTCCTCCCATCAGTGCCCCGGTGCAAGGGCTGTGATGTTCTGGAATTAACCGTAAGTCCGCTTGGTGCTCCCGCTTCGGCCGCAGGACGCACCGTGCGCCGGGAGCTAACGCTTAAGCCGGCAGAAAGCGCCGATTCTGCGATGTCCTCCGACAAGGAGATCATCGCCGAACTTCAGAAAATAAGGGAGCTCCTCACACCCAAGCCAGCCCCTCCCGCCCCGCCACCCCCCAAGGGTCTCGCCGCTGAGTTCAAGGCATTCCTCACCAATTACAAGGTCCTCGGCCTCGCCGTGGCCTTCATCCTCGGCGTCTACCTCGGGAGCCTGGTCCAGGCCCTGGTCACCGACCTGATACTTCCAGCCATCGGCATACCACTGAGCGGCATAGGGAACCTAAGCACCTATGCCGTGACATATGCGGAACAGGACTTCCAAATCGGCGCCTTCCTCATAGCCGTCATCACCTTCATCATTGTCGCCTTCGTGGTCTTCCTTATAGTCAAGGTCGCCACCCGATACAAGATACAGTAGCGAGCTCCCTCAGGTTTTTTCGCCCGACCCATGTGTGAATCGTTGAGCATAGTGTCAATGCTAATTGCCTGGGTCAGTCATGTCGTCAGCCCGCGACATCGGGTCTGGGTCGAAGGTTGAGCAACAAATTCGAAAAGGGCTGGAAGACACAGGAGAAGGAGCCATTCGGGAAGATGGTCCGCGAGACGGTCCGCGGGCCCCAGCCTATGCGCCCCCAGATTCAGAAAGCAGCCGATCAGCTGACCAAGGAGGTCGGCCGCCTGGACCAGGCCATGGGCAGGCTCAAGCTGCGGGAGAGCGCGATATTCAAGAAGACGGTCACCGCCGTCCAGGCGCACGACCAGGAGTCGAGCAAGGCATACTCCAACGAGCTCGCAGAGGTCCGCAAGATGGAGAAGATTGTCACTCAGTCGAGGATAGCTCTGGAGCAGATCAACACCCGGCTCCAGACAGTAACAGAGATCGGTGACTTCGCATCCACCATCGCCCCCGCCATCGGAGTGATCAAGAACGTCCGGGCCACGCTAGGCGAGGCGATGCCAGACGCCCAGGGGACCCTGGGGGAGATAGGCGCGCAGCTTAACTCGGTAATGGTGGATGTCGGCCAGATCACGGGGACGACCTTCTACCAGGCGGAGAACAGCGAAGAAGCCAACAGGATCCTCGCAGAAGCCTCAGCGGTCGCGGAGAAGCGCATGGCTGACTCGCTCCCAGAGGTCCCGAGCACCAGCGCGGACCAGTCGATCTTCACCAGCGAGTAGGAAGACTCCGCCTATAGTCGGCGGGCCGCCCGACCGAGGCGCTATGCCGGGGAAGAGGTGCTCCACAGAAGCTCAAGGAACTGCTTGAAGTGGCTCGCCACGGCCGGGCTGTCTATCCATCCACAGGCCGAGTGGTCAGGCAGGCCGATCAGCGCCACCTTGTCGTCCACGAGCAGGTCGAAGGCCACCTGATTCCCCGTCCTGATGTCCACTCCGGGCGGCAGGAGCCCGACCCCTCCGTCGTCGCATATCGCCCTCACGCTCACCCCCCTTTGCACCGCCCCAGACAGGAGCTCCATGGTCTTCGCGTCTTCCAGTCCCATGGCTGGCGCCACAAGGATCGCAGTCTCCTTCGCCTCCCTGAGCAGCTCGTACACCTTGGCCCGGACCTTCTCGCTCCCCCTGACGGTGTAGACCAGTTCGGCCTCCTGGGCGGGCTGGGGGCTGTACAGCTTCTCCAGGGCGTCGAACGTCTCTTCGACTTTCGATTCCACCATCGTCCTGATGCTTGACGGCGCCTTCGCCCTGTACGTCGCCGGCTTCTTCACCACCAGGTCTGCCCATCCTTTTGAAGCCAGGACCCTCAGCGCAGTGTAAGCGCTCGGTTTCGGGATATCTGCGTCGTCGGCCACCCGAGCCGGGTCGGCCGGCCCCAGTGACGCCAGAGAGACGTAACACCTGGCCTCGTAGCTGGTGAGTCCCAGGTCTTGCAGCTCACCGATGACGTCGCTCCTGTGCATAACAGGCCGAAAGGACGGCAAAGCTCTTATATAGGATTTTAGTAGCGTTCACGACTACTATTGCAAGGGAACCCTGACTACGACGTCATCATAGCGGGCGGCGGGATGGCCGGCTTGATCACCGCGGCCTCCATAGGGCACCACTCAAAGGGGAAGGCGCAGATACTCGTCATAGACAGGAACAAGCAGGACGAGCCGGGCAAGAAGACCAACAACGGCTGGACCTGCGGCGACGCCACCAGCAAGCGTTCGTTGGACTATCTTGCGGAGCACATAGGGATCCGGTACGGCTCCCCTGAGCTCGAGCACCCCGTCAAAGGGGTCTATGTCTACTCCCCTGACCGGCAGACGAAGGTCCTCTTCGAAGGCGAGGGGTACCTCTTCAACCGCAAACTTGCGCCGAGGAGGCAGGTCAGCGACGCCAGGAAGAACGGCGCAGAGCTCATGTTCGGGGCGACAGCCGAGCGACTGCTGGCAGATGACGGGAGGATCACAGGGGTCTCGGGGAGGAAGGCCGACGGGTCTGCTTTCACCCTGACTGCCAAGGTCGTCATCGACGCCACCGGCTCCTCCTCAACGCTGAGGCGTTTCATGCCAATACCTACGAAGATCGAAAAGGAGATCGATCCGGACGACGTGGTCGGGACGGGCAGGTACATCCTAGACTTCGAGCCCGCGGCCGACCAGCCCTCGTTCTTCTCCCCCGACTACTGCATCATACATCTCGACCAGTTCATCGCCCCGGCAGGGTACGCCTGGGTGTTCCCAAAGGGAAAGAAGAAGGTGAACATCGGTCTCGGGGTCTCACACTCGGGGCTCGCCAGGCGGAATAGGCGCTTCGGCCTCAACGACAACCTCCAGAGTCTCATCGACAAGTACCTCGCGGAGAACCCGGTCATCAAGAACTACGGACAGCCCTCAGACGACGCCAACTCAGGGAACACGAAGGGGAACTGGCAGGTCCCGGTGAGGCGCCACAACGACTGTATGGTGGCCAACGGGTTCGCCGTGGTGGGCGACGCCGCCTGGATGCCGCGGCCCATCGACGCCGGAGGGATCAGCCCGTCGATTTACGGAGGTACGATACTTGGGAAGGTGGTGGCCGAGGCCCTGGAGGCTGGGGACACCAGCGAGGCCGGCCTCTGGAAATATAACGTGGAGTACATGAACACCCACGGGTATCCCATGGCGAGTTTCGAGGTCCTCAGGAGGTATCTTCAGACAGTCACCAACGACCAGATCAACTACGGTATGAAGCACTTCCTTTCGGAAGAGGACGTGACCGCAATCACCGAGAGGAAGCACCCTGCGTTCAACCAGGCGCGGTTCATGAACCCCGCCATGTGGTACCGTGTCATGGGGCAGCTTTCCCTGGCCAGAGGCCTGAGGTATACGGTGAAGAAGAGCGCGGTCCTCGTGGAGATAAACCTGGCCTACCCATCTGCCCCGCAGGGGTTCGAGGAGTGGCAGAAACGTCTCGGAGCAGAGCTCAGGGAGACCGTCGAGAGGTTCAAGCCCCTCGACATCGCGAACTAGATAAGGGGGCAGGCAGACTGGCGCCCGTGGGCGTGCTCACCCCCCGGGTCAGGAAGTTCCTCGACGGAAAGCGGATTGGCAAGCTGGCCACAGTGATGGAAGACGGTTGGCCCCACGTCACCCCAATCTGGTACATGCGAGAGGGAGACAGGCTGGTGATCAACACCACCACTACCAGGGTGAAGTACCGCAACGTGAAGCGCGACGGCAGGGTCTGCTTCTTGGTAGACGACGACTATCCCTATGTGGTCATCTTCGGGACTGCGAGAATCGCGGGGGAGCGGGACAGGATGAAGGACATCGAGAAGCTGGCCATCAGGTACACAGGCAAGGAGGCGGGTACCAAGGCAGCCAGGACGCGGTTTTGGAAGGAGCCCCGTGCGTCAATAGAGATAACCCCAGAGCGGGTGGTCGTGGAGCTCTAGTCACTTCATCGCGCGAAAGAAGAAGTCAGTCACGAACCTGGTGTACGCTTCCCTGTCGAGGCTCTTCGCGAAGTGGATGTGCTGGAAGATCACCCGGTTAAGCATCCCCAGCAGGCAGTCGACGGCTGAATCCGCGTCAGTCTTGCGGAAGAGCCCCTTGGCCATCGACCTCTCGACCATCGTGGTGGCGATCCCTTTGATTTTCTCCAGGTCCTCGGATACCCTCTCGGCGCTCTGCTTGTCGAGCGTCGCCGAGTCACGCATGTAGAGGCCCATGTCGAAGGTGTGCTCCGGGAATGTGGTCAGGTACGTCACAATGAACGACTCCAGCCCGTCCCTGGGGTCGGCGGCCTTCGACGCCTGCGACAGCTTCCCGATGAAGCCCTGCATGGAAATCTGCCTACGGACCACCGCATCGAAGAGCCCCTTCTTGCTCCCGAAATAGTAGTAAATCACAGGGGCAGTGGTCTCGGCTTTCTTGCAGATGTCCCTGACTGAGACGTTGGCGAAACCTCTCGCCGCGAACATGCGTGAAGCGGCTTGGAGTATCTTCTCCGCTGTCGCGGTGTGCTCCTCGGCCTGCATCGTCTCCCGAATGACCAGGTTCGACTATTAAGGGTTGGCGAGGTTACGCCTAGTCGAAGTCGCCGCCTTCGCCGCCCATCCCTCCGGCACCGCCTGGGGGACCGGCAGGGGCCTTCGACTTCCCTGAGGCTATGACGTCGTCGATCCTCAGTATCATCGAAGCAGCCTCAGTGGCCGACCTGATGATCTGGACCTTGACCGCCAGAGGCTCGAAGACCTGGCGCTGGTACATGTCCTTGATCTTTGCGTCTGCCGCTTCTATGCCGTACCACTTGCCGTTCTCGGTGGCGTGCTTGGCTCTGAACTCCACCTGCGCGTCGATCGGGTCCATCCCCGCGTTGAGCGCGAGGGCCAGTGGAATGGCTTCGAGGGCCTCGGCGAACTTCTGCGCGGCCAACTGCTCCCTTCCTGACAGCTTGTCAGCCCACTTCAGGACCTGCGAAGCGGCCTCCGCCTCGGCGGCGCCGCCGCCAGCCACGATGGCCGGCCTCTCGATGACGTCCTTCGTCACCATCAGCGCGTCGTGAAGGGACCTTTCGCCTTCGTCCACTATGCGTTGGGTGCCTCCTCTCACCAAGATGGTCACCGCCTTTGGGTTCTTCGCCTCTTCGATGAACACCCACTTGTCCTCCTCGACCTTCCTTTCCTCAACGTGGCCAGCGTGGCCCAGATCCGCAGCCGAGAGGTCTTCGAAGTTGTTCACCACCCTTCCGCCTGTGGCCTTCGCCAGCTTGGTCATGTCCGACTCCTTCGCCCTCCTCACTGCCAGAATCCCTGCCTTGGAGAGGTAGTGCTGGGCGATGTCATCGATGCCCTTCTGGCAGACCACGACGTTGGCCCCCGCCGCTGCTACCTTGTCGACCATCCCCTTCAGCATCTTAGTCTCCTCGTCCAGGAACTTCTTCATCATGGTTGGGTCGTTGATGTTGAGCTTCGCATCGAACTCGGTCTTCTCTATCTCGAAGGGTGCGCTCACCAGCGCGATCTTCGCCTTCTCGACCACCTTCGGCATCCCGGAATGGACTATCTCCTTGTCGAGGACGATTCCCTTTATCAGCCTGGTGTCTTTGAGTGATCCTCCTGGCTTCTTCTCTACTTTGATGTTGTCGATGTCGACGCGGTATCCCTTCTCGACCTTCTCTGCGACAGAGAGAGTGGCGTCAACCACCAGCTCGGCCAGGTCCTGCGCCTCCTTGGAGACCAGCTTGGTCTGCATGCTGGTCCGCGCGACCTTCGTGAGCCACTCCTTGTTGTCTGGAGTGACCTTCTCAGCGACTGCCTCGAGCGCCTCTATCGCCTTCCGCGACGCCTTCGAGTATCCGTCGACAATCACGGTAGGATGGACGTCCTTGTCCAGGAGTTCTTCCGCCTTCTCAAGGAGCGCCCCAGCAAGCACGACAGCGGAGGTCGTGCCGTCGCCCACCTCGTTGTCGGTGGTCTTCGAGACCTCTACGAGCATCTTGGCGGCCGGATGCTGCACGTCTATCTCCTTGAGCATGGTCGCTCCGTCGTTGGTTATGGTGACGTCTCCCAGCGAATCCACGAGCATCTTGTCCATGCCCCGTGGTCCTATGGATGTCCTCACAATCTCTGAGATCAGCTTGGCGGCGGCGATGTTGTTCCGCTGCGCGTCTCTTCCTCTGCTCTGGCTAGACCCCTCCTTAAGAATCAGGACGGGCTGCCCCGACTGGGTAACGGCTGGTATAGCGGTCGTTGACATATGGAATCTTGAGCCGGTATACAACCGGTGGTATATTAGAATTACTTGAAGTGCTCCCTACTCGGAGAGGGTCCTCTGGCTATCTGCTTCGTGTGCGTCGTTTCGTCGGTCTGACGCCGGCACGCGCCACCTTCTCTATTGCCGTGGCGAGCCCGAAATCCCACGCGGTGACGCCTCCTGCGGAGTGGGTCTGAAGGGCCAGGGTGACTTTGGTGTATCGCAGGTGGATGTCCGGATGGTGCTCCTGCTCTTCGGCCACCCTCGCGACCTCTCCGATGAATGCGATGCCATCCATGAACTCCTCGAACTCGTAGGTCTTCGTGATGAATCTCCCTTCCTTCTTCCAGCCGTCGAGCCTTTTCAGCTCGGTGTCGACTTCGGACTTGTCCAGGCGCCTCGGCACGCGTGCCTATGGCCCGCCCATGGTCTTTAATTTAGCGAACCGGCAAGGTGATTTGACAACGTGCGTTAACGCATCCTCCCTCGAACACACGTGCCGTATTGCAGGACAAGAAGGTGCTACAAAGCGCTGCCGAGTCCCTCGTGCGAGTCGCAGAGACGAAGTCCGACGTAGCGGGGAAGACAGAAACGTCCGCCCTGGCCCGGCATGTGGAAGGGCTCACAAAGCCGAAGTCGCCTTCGTCGACGATGAAGAAAGCCGGGGTCGCGCTAATCGCCGCCCCAGATCCAGTGACGGGCGTGGCAGGGGTGGCGCTCCTCGCTTCGTCGTTCGCCCTCAAGAACAAAGAGCCCGCGAAGATCGCCGACATCGCGGCAGAGACCAGGAAGATTCTCCGCGAAATCCAGTCCTTTAGGATTTAAGTAGCCGCGGCTCCCCGCGCCGCTGATGGAGCTGAAGCCGTCGAAGGGGCTCAAGGTCAATGTCAACGCCCAGCGCGAAGCGATTTTCGGGGACGAGTCCGTCAATGTCCAGAAGGTAACCATAGGCAACGGCGCCAGGACAGGCGTCATGACCGGTCGGGCTCTCGTCGGGTTCTGCGAGGTCGAGATGAAGAAACTCGATGGTGGCAACCACTGGTACCCCATCGAGGATCTTACGGGCGAGAACGGCGAGAAGATAGTGGAGGAAGAGATACCAGTTGAGCTCGACGAAGGCGAAGGGCCCGAAGAAGAATCCTAGCAGCGTGCCGGCTGCGGGCGGGGCCGAGCTGGTCTTCGTCATCGACGTGTCATCGTTTACCGAGAACGGCTTCGTGGGCGTCACGCCATACCAGGGGAAGAGGGTGAATCTGGAGTTCGACGACAAAGGCGAAGGGGTCTTTCTGACGCCTGAGATGGCGGCCCGCCTCCAGGTGCGCGAAGGCTCTAGGCTGACCCTGATGCTCGAGGACGGCTCGAGCGGAGCGGTGGAGTTGACGGTCGCCGGGGTGGGCAGCAAGTTGAGAATCTCCGACCCCAGAGCCTACTATGGCGTCGGGAGGGAGGGGGGCGCGGTCCTCAGGCTCAGGAGAGCCTAGACTTACTTCAGCACCGCGTCGCCGTCGGAGTCAGGGAGGTCGTACCACTTGGTCCTCTCGCCTACCCTCGCCCGCATCTTCCATCCGAAACTCTTCGGGGCGGCTTCCATCATGGACATTAGCTTCCGGACCCGCGAGCGGACCATGTCGCTCTCTTCTCCAGCCAACTCAGGCGCCCTGGCCATCACGGCCTCGAGGGTCTTCCAGAACGTCGTGTAGACGCCCCAATCCTTGGAACATAATTCGGCTATCTCGTCCCCTCTGATGCCGTCCGGTCCAGACGTCACATCGAAGTCGCGGAAAGCTACTACCATGTCCTTGTACTCCTTGTCGGTCTTTTCCACGACCTGCAGCTTGGTCATCAGAAGCTGCGTGACAGGGAGGGTGTAAGTGCCAGCCAGGATGTTCTCCTTGAAGTTGAACTTGTGGCACATGACGAACTCATCCAGGAAGAGGTCTACCCTCCTCTTGTTCGTCATGTCGTAGTAAATCAGCCTCTGTCCCATGTTCAGCTTGTTGAAGAGCTCCCGGGGCTTGTAGCCTAGGCCTTCCAGGATCTTCATTATCGCGCGGGAGTCCTCTCTCTTCCCCATCAGGTCGATATCCTTGTTCTCCCTGAAGTAGCGCGGGTCTCTGGAGCTTGCGCAGAGCTTCTTGAACGCAAGGCCTCCGAGGAGCCTGAGACGGACGCCCTTGGACTCTGCTTCGTCGATGATTTGCGTCGCCGCCTCCAGGGCGTCAGTCGGGAGCAAGACTAAACTCTCCATGCAGGTGTCGAACAGGGGCCTTTCGGATTTAAGATGTCTTTTACATCATCATGTTGAACGCGACCAGAAATGGGAAGCCTCAGCAGGCGTCCAGGCTCAGCCAGGCCTCCCCGAAGGGGCTCCGAAGGGGAGCCCCGCGAAACCCGTCCCGTCTTCCCGGCCCCCTAGTCCTTCCTCTTGCGCGTACTCTCGAGGGTCCAGTGGGGTCTATCCCAGAGTTCTTCATAGCCCGCGGAGTCTCTGATCAGAATCCTTCCTCCGTCTGAGTCCAGCAGTTCCACGGCTGGGACCTGGGCCCTGAACCGCGCGTACTCCGGGTCGGTCATGCCGACGCTCTTCTTCTTCCCAATGGTCGCGTGCCAGTCGGCGCTCGTGCCATCCAGCGAGAAGTGGACCGACGTGGGGCCCGCCTGGAAGTAGAACCTCGCGTACCTTAGCCTTCTGGGAAGTTTGTGCTCGAGCATGAACTTCATTGGCGGTTCGATTCCGCCACTCCCAATAAGGGTTGCCTCGTCACTTTCGCAGGCGGACTTTCTCTGTTCCCGGACCTCCTTCCAAAGTTTAAACTCCTTACACTCCACGCGGAGTCGTTGCCTGAGGTCGACACTTCTGGAGCTGAATCCCGGACCATCGCCGGTGTGCAGGCGTCCACCCGCTTCCTGCTCAACACCTTCAAGGCCAAGATGCGTGCGCTCGAGGAATGCGGCCCTGAAATCAAGGCGCTGCTCAGGTTCGGGGTGGACCTCAGGGGAGCCGCGTCGACGGCCGGACGATTCTTCGGCGCGGACACGGTAAGCTACCTGGCCATCGACGGGACCAACTCCGTGGACCAGCAGCTCGACCTCATCGTGTTTTACGTGGGCGCCTTCGCCTACTCCGGGACGGTGACCTTCCGCGAAGGCGGGGTCGCGGTGGGAGCTCCGCGGGCCACGGACGACGGCCTCTCGGCGTCTGCGGCTATCCCTCTGTCGGAAGAGGACGCCGCACAGGTGTTCGGCCAGAAACGAGAATCAGGCGTGGAGGTCGACCCGGAGCGACTGCCGAACGCCCTGATGCACATGGCAGAATACTATCTCGCCTTCCGAGGTGTCTCGGAGGACCCAGAGAGGAAGATCGTCCTACTGGACAGGACCCTGGCGGGGGATGTCGCCCACCTGGTCTGGAGTACCAGGGACCTCATAAAAGACAGGCGATGTGTCCTAGAGGGGCTGGACACACCCTCTGGCAAGGTCACCGCGCTTGACCTCGAGTTGGCCAGGATGCTCCTCCCCAACGAGCAGCTTGCCACCCCCACGCCGAGGAGCCAGCTGCTGAAGTTCGCGGCCGTCCTCGCGCTCTTTGCCGGGGAACCGCTGACCTCCAGCGAGCTCATCGCCCGCATGGGCGCAGACCTCGAATGGACCGACAAGCTGGGCGAGGACCTCCTCGAGCTCGACGACCAGTTCAGCGGCTTCGAGCAGACTTCCCCCGCCTTCAGGCTCAGGCCCGGAGCCTCGGCCTATTGGGACCGGGTACTCGCGGCTACGCTCGCCGTCGCCAGCCATGTGTTCGCTCCGGCGGGGGGGCATCCGCTCCGCGTGAAGGGCGGGGGCTCCGAGCGCTGGGTCACCGCGGACGACCTTGACTTCATGGTCCTTGTCCTGATCAGGGCGCTCACCAGGAAGGCCTGGTCCGACGGAGTCCTCCCGATCGGGTTCATCAAGGACACCAACGCCTTCGAACTGGTCAACGCGGTCGTCCCCATCCTCGGCTATGCCGGGCTGGTCACTTCGGAGGGGAGGTTCCCCAACTTCAACAGCGACAAGATGCTCCTCCAGACGAACAGCGTGGTCAACGCCGCAACCATCCCGACCCCCTGGTATACACCAGAGATCGACGCTTCCTTCAGGACAATGGCGCCCAGAGACGATCCCAGTCTGGCAGCCGGGAAGGCTCGCGTGAACGGCGCCTTTGAGAACGTCATCTATCCCGAGAGGGTCTACCTGAAGTCCTATGTCCAGCTGTGGAGCAGCGAGTCGACTCCCAGCGTGAGGAGCCACGTCTTCACCTACGACCGACCCGTGTACCCGGGCTACGACCACTGGGACGAGGTCACCCTGCTCAACAAGGACGGCCCCGCCGACGTCAGAATACACCCGGTGCTCCACTTCAGGAGAGGCTCCGATCTGACCAACATGGTGATGGCCATGCTGACTGAGATGGGGAAGGAGGTAATCCCCGAAGCCCTGGGTCATAACTACCCGCTCTTCCTCGCCGATAAGAAGGCAAAGTCGGTCTTAGAAGAGACGAGACAAGCCTACCTGAGCGCGGTGGCCATAGAGATGGCAAAGTCGGACCTCGACCAGCAGGTGCTCTTCTCCCGCAGGTTCAGAGACTACCGCAGCCAAATAGAGGGACGACGGAGGGGGGGCTGACGATGCAGCCCTTCGACGACCTCGATGGCGAGTTCAAAGCCCGGCTCCGTGAGATTGCGACCACCACACGCTCCACGGTGGACAACTCGACTGTCACCTTCCGTACCGCAAGGGTCGACTGCGAATACACCCCCAACGTGATCAAGCGGCTGGCAATGGGGCAGCTGATCGCCATCCCCAACGTCCAGGCGCTGGGGGCCAACAGCTCGTACTCGCTCTACGAGATAGCAGACGTCTATCCAATGCACTACTCGATGCTCACTCTCGACCGCTCTCAGCCTGCGGCCATCAGGACTGAGTTCATGGATCTCATCCAGAAAGAATGGGAGAAGGGATCGAAGAGCACCTGGATAGAGATAGTCGCCGCGCCCATAGGTCACGTGATGAAGACGGCGGCTGACGGCGTCTCTTATGAGAGGAGGGCGATGGCCCCGCTCACAGGCAGCCAGGTGAAGCTACTCAGCAAAGAGGCGATAGAAGAGCTCATCTGCTTCAAGCCGCAGGGGCGCGACGCGGACGACTACTCGCTGGGGAAGCTCCTAGGCTTCACCGACGGCTCCATAGCGTTCTCGGTCAACCTGGAGCAGCTGATACATTACATGAGCGGGACGTTCGCCTTCACAGGCAGCGGCAAGTCCAACCTCACTGCAACCGTCATACGCAAGGCGCTCCACGCCATACCTGACCTCAAGGTGGTCATCTTCGACGTCTCGGCAGAGTACGGGATACACATACTCGACGTCCTCAACCGCCTTCCGAGCCGCGTGCTTTTCACTGATTCGTTCAAGGACAGCAAGAGCCCCGAGGCCGAATACTTCAAGCGCCACGCCACTCCCGAAGCGCTTACCGGAAGAGAGAAGGACTTCTACCCCAAGATAGCCCAGCTGTTCGCGGCAGGGAAGGTCGAGTTCCTCCAGACCAGGATGGCCGGGGAGGAGGATGCAGCGAGGTTCAGCACCTATGAGGGAATCGTCGAGGTACTGTCCAACACCCTCAACGAGAAGTATGGGCCCGTCCAACAGAAGATACTCGTCCCCCAGGTGATAGAACTCATCAAGGGGTTCCTCCGCGAGAACAAGCTCGACATCGAGGCCAGGTTTGACGCCAAGACCATGGACCTCATCCGAAAGATACAGCCGCTGCTAGCAGACCTCCCGGCGAACAGCGCGCTGAAGAAGGCATTCGACAGCCTCGCCCGGATAGTGGAGTCCATCCCGGAAATCGAAGAGGAGGAAGAAGGTTACAGCTGGAGTAGGCTCTCGGAGGAGATACTCTCTACAGACAAGGGCTCGCCTAGGGTGTTCGTCGTCAACCTCCCGGAGGCCGAGGACGCCAGACTCGAGACCGCCAACGTCATCAACGAGGTCTTCAGGAGGCGCAAGCGGAGCTTCACCCTCTCTCCCCGCGTGCTGTTCGTAATCGACGAAGCGCAGGAGTTCATCCCCCAGAACACCAGGAAGGAGGACGGCACGGACCAGTCGAGCAGGGCTCTGGAGCGGCTCCTCAGGCACGGCAGGAAATACCATCTCAACTGCTGGGTCGGCACCCAGAGGGTCGCCCACCTGAACACCAACGCCCTTCAGCAGCTTCACACCTACTTCGTGTCGACGATGCCGAGACCCTATGACCGACAGCTCATCTCGGACACCTTCGCCATAGACGACGCCTTCATGGAAAGGACGCTGGCCTTCCAGAACGGAGACTGGCTCCTGACCAGTTTCAAGGCCACGGCCACTCAGAACATCCCTGTTTTCTTTCACGCGGAGAACAACGAAGAGATCCTGGACAAGTACCTGAAGTAATGTCCCGTCGTCTCGCCGGTGGTCACTCAGAGGGGGCGGCCGGTCCAGGGTGGTAGTCAGCCTTCTGCTTCTTCGTCATGTACGCCGGCACGGCGCCGAACAAGCTGATGAATCCCATTATCAGAAACACGCTGTGCAACGACCCCACGAACCGCTCCAAGACCGCGCAGGCCCCGGCCGGGGGGCAGATGGATGAGGCGGTCCCGGCGAAGATGCCCTGGAGGACCGTGGTAGGGACGCTGGCCGCCATCACTGCGAACGCGAGTCCGAGGCTGAGCAGGAACCCCGTGTTCACCAGGGTCGAGTTCATCCCTGACGCTATTCCCCTCCGCGCCGCCGGGGTCGCATTCATCACCGACGCCACGTTCGGCGCCACGAACATGCCACCGCCCGCCCCCGCCAGCACCATGGGCACGAGCAGCTCGATGTAGTCAGACGAGTTCCCGAAGGGGAACAGACCGAACCAGAACAGCGCCACCGAGGTGACGAGCAGCCCTGCCGTCGACAACCCTCTGGATCCGACCTTGTCCGAGAGGTACCCGCTCAGGGGGCCGAGTGTCACGAAGGCGACCGAAAACGGGATGAGCCAGAGCCCCGCTGTGAAGGCGTCAAGCAGGAGCACCCCCTGGAAGTAGAAGACCAGGACAAGCGACACCCCTCCCCTGGCGACGGAGGCGAGAAGGTTGCTCGCCATCCCAGTGGCGAACGCCTTGATCCTGAACAGGGACAGGTCCATCAGGGGATACCGCACCCTCGCCTCGGTGATCACGAAGCCTGCTACCATGGCTATCCCGACCGTCATCACCCCCAGGTAGGCAGGGGCCCAGCCGATCAGGGCGCCGAGCATCAGGCCGACGAGGAAGACCGTCAGCCCCCCCGAAAACAGCACGTTCCCCAGAAGGTCCAGCTTCTCGGTCCGGCGCGGCTCAGAGAGCTCCCTGAGCTTGAAGTAAGCCCAGATGGTGGCGAAAGACCCAAAGGGGACGTTGATCCAAAATATCGACCTCCAGCCGAGGAACGAGCCCGCCAGTATCCCCCCCAGCGCCAAGCCAATGACCGACCCGACGGTCCCGGCGACCTGGTTGAGCCCCAGAGCCCTCCCCCGTTCAGTGGCAGGGAACGCGTCGGTGAGGAGCGCGGCGGCGTTGGAGAAGATCAACGCTCCGCCAGACCCTTGCACGAGCCTGAACCCCACCAGGGCCAACCCGTTCGGCGCGATGCTGCACAGGGCGGAGCCGACGGTGAACAGGGCAAAACCGAGGTTGTAGAGCTTCACCCGCCCGAAGATGTCAGAGAGCCTCCCAAAGGTCATCAGAAGGGAGGCGGTCACCAGGATATACCCCATTATGATCCAGACTGCCTCGAAGGGGGTCGCGTGGAGGTCCTTGGTTATGGTCGGGAGGGCTATGAGCACGATGTTGGAGTCGAGGACCGCCATGAAGGCGCCGATGGTGGTATTGATGAGGACGACGTACTTGTATGCGAGTGGCAACTTTTGCGCGTCCTATAGGGGGTTCGGATAAGTCTGTCTCACGCTGTGCGCCGGCAGCCACCGCAATGACGGACTCAAGAGATCTGGGTCGGACAGCATGAGCGTGGCGTCGAATGGGAACCGAGAACGGGTCCCATGCTAGAAGGATGTATGTCCTGCTCCCTCAAGCGTCAGCTGGGTGCAAGGCCCGGACCGCCATAATTCAGACCTCCTGGACCGGCTGTGTCGTATGCGAAGATCTTCCCGATGGTTATCGAACCCGGAGCCACCCAGGCGCCAATGACCAGTCCGTCACGCGAACTGGTCACGATGCACTCGCAGACGAGATAGGTCGTTCCGTTGTTGCCGAAGCTTACAGTGCCATCGGAGAAGTCATACGGGTTTCCGCACGTGGAGTAAAGCCCCCCATAGGGCCTCAGTTCGGAGACCGAGTAGCCGTTGGAAGCCAACCGCGAACTCACGGCCGGCAGGTGCAGTATGGTCGAGTTCATCGCGTATTCCTGGAAGGGGAACGAGTCGTTCTGCCACAGCTCACCTCCTGCCAGCTTGCACGAGTAGGTCTACCCGTACGAGCCTGCACTTCTCGTACTGGATGCGCCTTTGGGACCCTAGGCAGAGGTGGCAACGCCGAGGTCCGGGGGGACCAGAGATACGGGGAATCGCTACATGGCGAGTTCGCAGGGCTGTTCAAGCTCAGGGTCGGCGACTACAGGATAATCTACGCCCTGACTGGATCAGATGCCCTGATGCTCAGGATTCGACACCGCGGAAAGGCCACGAATGGATTGCGTCAGAAGCGTCTCGGCCGAAGGCCCTGTTGGACGGCACGACGTGGCGAGTCGCCCCTTGAAGGGCGCCCCTGGCTACTCCACGGAGCTGTAACAAGCTAGGCAGTATCGGCGAGGCTCCAGGACGACGCCGAAGCGGCTGTCTGCCCGCAGTCAGGGAAAGCGGCGCGCCGGTCTCTCACTTCCACCCGACCATGACCCGGTGTTCCACCCTCATGCACTTGTCCATCACATAGTCTATCTTCGCCTCGGACAGAATCTTCTTCGCCTCCTCGTTCTCCAGCCCTAGCTGCCCCCAGAAGACGAAGGGCCGTCCGGTGTTCTTCTTCATCTCAGCCACTTGCCTGGCGACCTCGGGGAACTCTTCCGAGGGCCTGAACACGTCGACCACCTCCACCTTCTCCGCCACCTCCTTGGGGATACCGGCGAGGGTCGGGTACGCCTTGCTCCCGTTCACCACGTCTGCGGTAGGGTTGACGGGGATGATGGTGTATCCCTGCGCCTGGAGGTACGCAGGGACGGTGAACGCCTCCTTCTCCGGGTTCTTCGAGGCGCCGACCACCGCTATCGTCCGGTACTGCCTCATCACTTCGACTGGATTGACTGTGAACTTCTCCATAATGACCGCACTCCTCAGCCACTTAATACGACTGTCGGGGTCTGGCCTCGCCCAGGGGCGACCGCGAGCCCTTCCGTCACTTCGGAACCAGGAACTCTCTGCTGTTCGGCTCTTTGCCGGCCCAGCGCTTCGACCACGAAGCCAGTTCGAGGAGTATCTTGTAGATCTCGTGCCCCTTCACGGTGAGCGAGTACTCTATCTTCGGCTTCTCCTCGGCATAGACCTTCCTCTGCACCACGCCGAACTTCTCCAGCTGGGCGAGGCGCTCGGCCAGGGATGTGGCGCTTATCCCGACTATGTGCCGTTTCAGCTCGTTGAACCTGGTGGGCTCTATCTGCCCCAGCATGTGGATGGTCGGTAGGGTCCAGGTCCTGGTGATCTCGTTCCACGTCTGGTGCACGACCGCGCACGAGTCCAGAACCTTCCGGTCGAGCTGTTCCGACTTGGCTAGGCTAGCCATGGCTGCCCGTGACCGGGGGCGCTTGCTTTAAAGTGTAGCTGGGCGCTCTCCAGACGGCGCGCCAAGGCGATGGGCGCGGCAGACGCCTTATCACATGCCAGGGTGTGAGCGACATGCGCGCGAAGCCACTCAACAATAGGGGGCGGAAGCCGGGGCTGGCCATGGCACTTTCAGGATTCGAGAGCCAGGTGGTCGGAGCGGTGGAGAAGGTCAGCGAAAGCATCGTCAGCGTATCCAGCATGAGGCTGGAGCGGCGGTTCTTCGGGTTGGTCCCCCTCGAAGGCCAGGGGTCAGGGATCGTCCTGGACAGGGGCGGGCTCATCGTCACGAACAACCACGTCATCGACGGGGCCAGCCAGGTCCATGTAAGCCTCAAGGACGGCCGGACCTTCACAGGGAAAGTGGTCGGCTCAGACGACGCCACCGATGTCGCCGTCATCAGGGTAGACGCGTCGGAGCTCCCGGCGGCAGACCTGGGTGACTCTGAGTCGGTCCAGGTGGGGCAGTTTGTCCTCGCCATCGGCAACGCGCTTGCGCTCCCCGGCGGACCCACCGTCTCGATGGGCGTGCTGAGCGCGAAAGGGAGGCCGCTCCCGGGGACTGACTTCATCTTCGAAGGGCTCCTGCAGACAGACGCGGCTGTCAACCCAGGCAACAGCGGAGGGCCCCTGGCAGATCTTGGGGGGAATGTCATCGGGATGACCACCATGATGATCCCTTATGCCCAGGGGATGGGGTTCGCCATCCCGATCAACACTGTCAAGAAGATCGCCCAGGAGATACTCGAAAACGGCAGGGTCAGCCGGCGCTGGATCGGCATCTCGGGTGTCGACGTGACCCCCCAATTGGCTCGCAGGTACAACCTGCAGGCCGACCGGGGGCTCCTGGTCGCCGAGGTCGTCCCCCGCAGTCCGGCCCACTACGCAGGGCTCAGGAGCGGGGACGTCATAGTAGGCGCCGACGGTGCTGCGGTCAAACAGACCAAAGACCTCCTTCTGGCGGTCTCCAAGTCCCCCGCAGGTGGCCTCGTGAGGCTCGATGTCAACAGGCTCGGACGGACCGGGCCGCTTGACGTCACCCCGACCGACGCGCCGTCTTTCCAACAGGTCCGGGAGAGGTAGGGCGGGCCGACAGCTCCGAAGCAGAAGCGGCTCCGCGGTCACGGCTTCTCCATGCGGCCGTCCCAGGCAGCCAAGCCCGGCACGTCACCTGCCTAGGTGGCGCTGACCGCGCCACCAACGGTTTATACCGAATGCCCCGCGGGGACTACCATGCACCGAGTCACTCAGGCCGCCATCCTATGCGGCGGAAGGGGGGAACGGCTGAAGCCTCTCACAGACTACTTTCAGAAGGTCATGATACCAATCGGGCCGAAGAAGCTGCCGCTCCTCGCCTACACCATAGCGATCATGAAGCGCCATGGAGTCACGAACATCGCCCTGCTCACCGGATATAGGTCCGAGGACATCAGACGGTACTTCGGCGACGGGTCGCAACACGGCGTGAAGCTGTCCTACTCCGAGGACCAGAGGGGGCTCAAGGGGAGCCTGAACGCAGTAGCCCACGCATTGCGAGACGGCGCCATAGCCTGCGGCGAGCTCCTGATCTACTACGGAGACATCCTGGCAGACCTGGAGGTGACCCAGCTTCTAGAGACCCATCGCAGGACCAAGGCAGACCTCACGCTAGTCCTTGACAGGGGTTACTCCCTCCCGGTGGGGGTGGCAGACGTGGACGACGGGCTGGTGACGTCCTTTAGGGAGAAGCCGAGGCTCGACCTGACCGTGACCACCGGCCCCATGGTCGTCGGCCCGAAAGGCATGACCCTGATGGGCAAGTTGGCCGGCCGCAAGAGGCCAGACCTGATGACCGACTTCGTCCCTGAGATGATCCACAGGGGCGGGAGGGTGAGCGCTTTCTACACCGAGAAGGAGTGGTTCGACGTCGGCACTGTCTCGACCTTCATGAAGCTCGACGAGGAACTCGCCAGGCACCCCCTCAACTACGTCGTCTGACGCGAGGACCAGGTCAGTCTTCGCGCCAGCGGAAGAACCTCACAGCCAGGGCGAAGACCACCACCGAGATGCCCAGGAGGACCGCCATGTCGAAGTAGGCGGCGCCGAAGTTACCATAGATCATCACCTCGTTCAACCCGTCGATCATGTAGTAGAGAGGCAGGACATGGGCGATCCCTTGGAGATACTTGGGCATAGAGCTCACTGGGAAGAACGTCCCCGAGAGGAACATCATGGGGAACGTGACAAGGTTGCCTACGACCGAGGCGGCCTCGGGGGTGTTGGAGACGCTCCCCACCAGCATCCCCAGGGAGACGAAGAAGAACGGCCCCAGCACCAAGAATATGCCTATCCCCCAGTTCAGCGCTATGTGGGCGCCGAACGCATAGACGCCGACGGCGGCCATCAGCATGAATGAGACCGCGGTGGTGCCGACGTACCAGATTATCTTCGACAGCAGCCACTCTGTCTTGGTGAGCGGCGTAAGTGAAAGGAGCTTGAACACCTTGTCGCGCCGATAGGTGGAACTGATGTTGACCATGGCGAACATGGGGCTGGTGAGGGCTGCGAAGCCTACGAGGCCGGGGACCAGGAAGTCGATGTACTTGTAGTTCGATGACACGGCGGTGCGCGGCGTTATCCCCACCTGGTGCACGCCGGTGGCGCCGTGCAGGTTGAATCCGTTGACCACCTCTGCGACTATCCCTGAAACCACGGCGCTGGCGGTCGACGAGGGGTTTCCAAAGACGGTCACATTCACCTTCTGACCTGACTCGAAGGCGAGGCTGAAGTTGGCAGGGATGATTATCCCATCCGAGGCCGACTTCGAAGAGAGATACTGGGAGAAGTTCAGGTCTGCCGGGACGGGCCTCATGCACAGGCCGGCGCCGCTGCTGGTGCTGCAGTAGTTGGACGTGCTGTTCAGGGCAGAGATGAAGGTCGCCCCCACCGGGCCTGTGTCATGGTTCTGCACGTAGACCGTGGACTGGCTGGCCCCTCCCCCGGAGAAGATGGCCCCAAAGAGCAGGATGAGTATGATTGGGAATACCAGTGTGAAGAAGAAGCCCTCCCTGCTCCTGAGGCTCGACTTGCCGTAGATTTTCAGGTCAGAGACCATCCTGCTCAGGCTGAACCCCATCACTCGACCCCCTTCTCGATGCTCCCGCCCTCTCCGACCAGCTTGAGGAAGACGTCTTCCAGGCTGTCCCTCCTGACCGTGAGGTCTTCCCAGGCCGCGCCGGACTCCTCAATGGCGCCGAGCGCCACCATCGCGTCCGACTTGTCCCTTAGGAAGATGGTGATGCTCCCCGCGCCCCCTTCAGCATGCAGCCTGGTGCTCTCTCTGAGATACTTCAGCAGGTCGTCGCCTCCCTTCACCACCATCCGCTGCCCTGACCCGAACTTGGACTCTATCTCCGCGGTGGTCCCCATCGCCACAATCTTCCCATGCTTCATTATCGCCACCCTGTCGGCGAGCTCTTCGGCCTCTTCGAGGTAGTGGGTGGTCAGCATCACTGTCCTCCCTTCGTCCTTGAGCTTCCTGACCACCTCCCAGACCGCCCTTCGCGCCTGGGGGTCGAGGCCCGTCGTCGGCTCGTCCAGGAACACGACCTGGGGGTCGTTGACCAGCGAAAGCGCCATGCCAAGCTTCTGCTTCTGACCCCCGGAGAGGTTCTGGAACCAGACGTTGGACGCGTCGTCAAGGATCACCCTCCTCAGCAGCTCATCTGGGTCCACCTTTCTCCCAAAGAGCGCGCCGTAATAGGAGAGGGCTTCCCTGGGCGTGGGATAGTCTAGGAACTTGAACCCCTGGGGGATCACCCCTATTCTCTTGTGCAGCTCGTACCCTGATTCCCATGGGTCGAGCCCCAGGACCTTGGCGGTCCCCGAGTCTTTGTTCCTCAGCCCCTCGAGAATCTCGATGGTGGTTGTCTTGCCCGCCCCGTTCGGCCCCAGAAGGGAGAAGACCTCGCCTTCATCCACTGAGAACGAAGTCCCATCGACGGCCTGGATGTCCCCGTACTTCTTCTTCAGACCGCTCACTTCGATGGCGGGCACTTGGGCCACGGCTCGGTTTTGGGTATAAATGGAGTCCGTCCTTCAGTAGTCTACCAGGCGCGTCCAGCCCCACGTACCGCGGCGCCAGAAGCGTTTCCCGAACAGGAGCAGGGCGACTCCTCCGAGCACGAGGATCACGCCCACCACCACCGCGAGGAGCTGCAGAATGAACATGATGATGCTCAACACGAAGCCGGCCAGAAGGACGAGTATGGCCGCCCCGAGGATGATCATCAGCAGCCCAGCTACCTGGGACCTGTGCATGGGATGATACCCGGCCGGTGCTATTTATCCTGTGGAGCATGGCCCGCCAGACCGATTATTAACCGGGTCGAGCCGGAAGCGGGCGGCTTGAACATCGGCATCATCGGCGCCCCAGTCGATCTGGGGCAGCAGCGGCGGGGGGTGGACATGGGTCCGAGCGCGATCAGGATAGCCAACTTGGAGGCGCGACTCGAAGCCCTAGGGCACAAGGTGAAAGACTACGGCAACGTCCCCGTGGCAGACATGGCCACGGCGCACATGGGAGACAGGAAGGCCAGATACCTCGTCGACGTCGTGAGGCAGTGCGGTCTCCTGGCCGACAAGGTTTCGACCTGCCTGAGGCAGGGGTCCTTTCCTCTGGTGCTCGGTGGCGACCAGAGCGTGTCCGTCGGCACCCTCGCAGGGCTGGCCCGGACAGGGAGTGAGCGGGGGATAGTCTGGCTGGACGCCCACGGCGACTTCAACACGCCGAAGTCGACGCCGTCGGGGAACATCCATGGGATGGCGCTCGCAGCCATCCTGGGATACGGGGACCCCAAGCTGGCGGGGCTAGGCGGCGTCTCCCCGAAGGCGACGGAGAAGAACACCGTCCTGGTCGGGTGCCGTGACTTCGACCGGGAAGAGGCCAAGGCGATAGCCCGCTCGAAGATGACGGTCTTCACCATGAAGGAGATCGACGAACTCGGCATGACGTCGGTCATGCGGGAGGCCATCCGGATAGCCGGGACAGGCCTGGATCAGGTCCACCTCAGCTTCGACGTGGACGCGGTGGACCCGAGAGAAGCGCCGGGGACCGGGACCCAGGTGAGGGGAGGCCTCACCTATCGCGAGGCGCAGCTGGCGATGGAGATGCTGTTCGAGTCAGGGCAAGTGACCTCAGCCGAATTCGTAGAGGTGAACCCCATCCTCGACGTTGCCAACCAGACTGCCGAGCTCGCTGTCGAGCTCGCTCTCTCCCTCTTTGGCAAGAGGATAATCGGATAGCCCTCCCCGCTGGCCTCCGCCGGGCCCTCGGGCGTCAGGGCATTTTATAACGAACCCAAAATGGGGGCTGCGAAAGATGCAGTCGCAACCGACCGGCGCGCCACAGCCTGGGGCCTCTCCAGAGGCGACTTCCCATCAGCTCAGGGCGCTCCTTGGCATGGTCGGGGTGGCGCTGCTCCTGAACTACGTCGAGACGATGATCATCCCTGGAATCCTCACCATCCAGACCTTCTTTTCGACCACCGAAGGGACCGTGGCCTGGGTCACGTCGGCCTTCCTGATCGTGGGTTCGGCCGTATCGCCTCTGTTCGGGAAGTGGGGGGACAGCTACGGCAAGAAGAAGATGTTCCTGATCGCCCTGGTCTTCTACACCGCCGGGGTGGGGATGGCGGGCTTCTCGCCTTCAATCTACTTCCTCATAGCTGCCAGGGCAGTCCAGGGTATCGGGTTCGCCATAGTCCCGCTGGCGCTCGCTATCATAGCGGAGACCTTCCCCAACGAGCGCATCGCCACCGCCCAGGGGGTTGTCAGCGCGACGTTCGCCATCGGGGCTGCGGCCGGGCTCATAGGAGGGTCGTACATCATACAGGACTTCGGCTGGCAGTGGGCTTTCCACTCAGCCTTCATCCTCAGCCTCGTCCTCTTTGCCGTAGTCGCCAAGTTCCTCCCGCGGGGGAGCCCTGGGACAGGCCTCAAGGTGGGCTATGGGACCGTGGTCCTGCTCATGACGGGGGTGTCGCTCGTGCTCCTCTACCTGACCGAAGGGCCCTATGATGGATGGTACTCCGCCTACGGGCTGGCGGCACTGGCTACGGGAATCGCCCTGACCGCCGGCTTCTTCGTCGCAGAAAGCAGGAAGTCCAGCCCTCTGATTCAGCTCAGCTTGCTCCGCATAAGGAACGTCCTGGTGGCCAACGGCATCGGCGTAATCTCCGGGATCGGCCTCTTCATGCTCTTCTTCGCCGTCACCTTCTACGCCGAGGACCCCAAGCCGCTTGGGCTGGGCCTCGACCCCATCTCGGCAGGGCTCACCATAGGGCCCGCCGCCGTCCTCATGCTCATCGCGGGCCCGCTCATAGGCAGGCTCGTCACCAAAGCAGGGCCCAAACCAGCACTGGTGGTCGGGGGGGCCGTGGCCATAGTCGGCTTCTCGCTTTTCGTCCTCAACAGGGCGACGGCCACCGACATGGTCATCGCGACTTCGATATCGATGGTCGGGGCCGTGGCCGTCATCATCCCCATAGTCAACATGATCAGCGTCTCGCTTCCGAGAGAGACGGTGGCCACGGGGCTGGGACTCAACACGATGCTCAGGAACATCGGAGGGGCCATCGGGCCGGTGGTCGCTACGTCCATCATGAGCACCTACACCGCCACAGTCTCCATCCCGCATGGCGGGGTCCTGGTCCCGGCGTCCTTCCCGAACGCCACCGCGTTCGATTACGTGTTCTATCTGGGCATAGTAGCCATGTTCGTGGCCATCCTCTTCTCTCTGGCCTCCAAGAACTACGTCTTCAGGAAGCAGCCTCAGCGCTAGCCGGGCAGATCCCTTCACGCCGCCAATGGCGCCCTTCCCCCCTGTGCTCTCCTTCGCCTTAGCCGCGCAAGCACACCTCCAGCGGTCGCGTGACTAATCTGGCGGAACCGAAGATGTCCCCTGCCTCTGTCCCCCTAGCCCATACTTCTTGGCGGTCTCCGACTGAAGCTTCCTCACCTCCCTGATCCTCTCAGCCAGCCTCCTTTCGAACAGAAGGTTCCTCGCCCCTGCATAGCACCAGAGGATCGAGACTGCGAGGCTCAGGATCCCCACAGCCACCAGGCCCGGGGCCACCAGGTCCACAGTCTGGCTCGTGACCCCAAGCCCGTAGGGGACGACAACCAGTTGGACGAAGTAGCTGACAGCGAAGTAGGCGCCCGTGACAGTGGCGACGAGGGCGAGCATCCTGATCTTCTTTCCTCCTCGTTCCATGTGCCTGATGAACTCCTCCTGGAGCTCGATCATGGACACGCCGGGGTCCTTGTCCTCGGGCATCATCTGTCTCAGGCCCACCGCTGCTTATAACGCAAGCTCACAACTTGTTCACTCCAGGGCGGAGAAGAGCATCTTCAGGCCGCTGTCCAGCCTGCCGAGGACCTCCATCCCCTTCGGCGTCACCGAGTACCTCTCATGACCATCGGAGGCATCAGCTTTCACGAACCCATTCGTGGTCAGGAACTCCAGGTACTCCCCGAGCCTGTTGTACGGGATGTTGGTGGTCCGGGCCAGCCTGGTCGGGAGTTGGGGGCCCGATGCCATGGTCCTGAGAAGCTCCCAGTAGATCACCGTCGTGTCCCGGTTCCTCAACCGGCCCCCGGACGGACCCAGCCTGATATGAACAAGTTGTGCTCTCAACTTGTGCGTCAGTGCCTTAAGTAAACCATGCACCCGCTGACCCGTTGAGCGCGAAAGGAGACGGATGGCTCGGCTACTCCCTCGACAGGCCAGGGGGGCGCGTCGGGGTCCGTGGGCTGGGCGACCGCGTCCTCATCCTGGGCAGGCAGGCCGGTGCCATGGCGAGCCTGTTCGCCTACGCCGGGGCGGAGGCAGGGTCGGGGCTCACGATTCTTGACATCGACGGCTCGATCTCCACCGACGTCCAAGGCTATTACAGGACGTTCGACTACCGCTCGATGCTGTACGAGGCGTTCCACCTCGAGGGGGATGATGCGATGCACGGCCAGCTCGTCGCCTCTGCCTACGCCGCCGCCCTCGACCTCACCTCAGAGGACGAGGCGATACTCTCGGCCTCCCTGCAGAGGCTCTCGGAGCAGAACGACCTGGCGACCCCCGCCGCGCTGTACGACGTCCTGGGAGCGGTCGAAGGCTTCAGGGGGTACTATGTCGACAAGCTGAAGGGGAGGATCGGGTCCCTCAGGCACCTCGACGCCACCAGGGCGGACGCATTCGACGAGCTGACGGCGGGACGAGCCCTGGTGACCTTCGCCAGCGCCCCCTACCCCCAGGCCGCAGAGCTCGCCGCGGGGCTCTACGTCGCCAAGCTCGTGCATCTCCTTTCCGGTCCGGTCTCCTCCCCAGACGCCCTCCTCATCACCGGCGCTCACCGTCTCTTCAGGCGCCTCACCCGCTACCAGAACCCAGCGAAGCTCCTGGCGCGCCTCCTCGAATCGAAAACCCCGCTCGTCCTCGCCACCTCCCTCCCTGCCCTCCTCAGCGGCGAGCTGACAGACTCGATGCAGGTAAGAGTCTACTCAAGCGAAGCATGGAACGGCAGGAATGCCCGGAGGCAGGCCGCGGCCCTCGCTTGCTCCTACACCGTCTGTGACGACCGCTCAGATGAGACGCAGGGGTTCGTCCCACGCATCATCAGGCCCATGTCTTTGCCCGGTGCCCCCAGGCTGGTCCTGCCCAAGAGACCCAGCGCGGAGCTCACGAAGACGATCCTCGACGAGGTCTCCAGGTATGAATCGGCCAACAGGCAGTCCGTGGTCTCCTACCTCTCCGTGCAGTTCCTCCCGGCGGACGTCGCGGCCGAGATAGACAGGCTCCATTCAGAGGGGTACCTGGTCCTTGAGCCGAAGGAGGCCGGCGGCGGCCCGAAGATCCTCTCTTACACCGTGACGGAGACAGGCAGGCGCCTCCTCCAGGGGCTGAGCGGGTGATGGAGCACCTCACCACCGGATGCTCCGCCGTGGACTCCCTGACGGACGGCGGCCTGGCCACGGGGACGGTCACTCAGATCTTCGGGGAGAAGGCCCTGGGGAAGAGCATAATCTCCTTCCAGGCCGCCTGCCACGCGGCCGCGTGCGGCGGGAGCGCCGTCATACTCGACACCGAGCAGTCCTACGCGAGCTATCTCGTCCCATACTGGCGTGACAGGATGGCCAAGAGACTAGGGAAGGAACTCAACGTCGCGGAGATAAAGCTCGAGAGGGCGCCAAAGGTCTCTCCGAAGAGGAAACCGGTGACGAGGGGACAGCTCATCAACGCGATCGACGGAGCCCTGAGCCATCTCGGAGTCTCCTACTCCGACTCCCACCTCAGCGCCGTGGCTGACATCTTCTCGCCTGACTTCACAGTCGAGCTCCCTCCGAAGGGGCCCTCGGTCCTCGTGTTCCAGACCCCTGAGGTGGTGGACCTGCTTAACCTCCACGGCATCGACGCGGCCAAGGAGGTCTCGAGCGGGGGGAGGGTCGAGCTGAAGATGAGGCAGACGCCAACCTATCAGTCAGCGCTGCATCAGATCATCCGGGACACCGGCGCCAAGCTCCTCGTCTATGACTCGATATCCGCGCCGTTCAAGGCCTCCTTCCCGAGCACCCAGGACCTCCCTGCCCGGAGCGCGGGCCTCGCAATGCTGCTGGCCCACGCCCAGCGCCTCTGCGCCGAGTTCAAGATCGCCGTCCTGGTCACAAGCCACGTCTCCATCGACCCCATCAACCCCTGGGACCGGATACCCTACGGCGGTGTCATCCTGGGCCACGACGCGAAGTTCTCCCTCGAGCTCACGAAGTCCACGGCGTCGAGGAACAAAGACAGGAATCCGGAGGCGCTCAACCCGGACGAGAAGGAGGAGTGCACCAAGGCCTTCTGGGCCGCCAGGCACCCAGCCCTCGAGGAGTACACCAGGTTCGCCTACGCCCGGCAGGACGGGGAGGGGTTCCACTGATGGGGTGGGGAGCGCGAATGCTCGCGGTCTTAGCGGGGCTAATCGCCCTGGGTCTCGGCGCGTGGCCCATCTTCCTGCTGGCCCTGGTCTACCTCGTCTACTCCTTCCGTAAGCCGAGGGCCCAGCGTGCGGTCATGCTCAAGCAGCAGGTCCTGGCGAGGCCCCGGCGTCCCTGGGGCAGGTATACGGCGGGGGGCGTGCTTTTCCTGCTGGCGCTAGCCGCGGTGGAAGCCGGTGGGACGCTCTCGCCGATAGCCTTCTTCACGGGCGGGCTCGCCGTAGTCTTCTGGCCCCTCGCGCGCAGGCACGGGGTGGGGGGCGGGGTGGTCCCCATGACTGACTCGATACTCCTCAGGAGCAGGCTCTTCCCGCTGCGCTGGCACGCACTCGCCGAGGTCAAGCTCGAAGCGCAGGATCAGACGAGGGGGGTCGCCGCCCTGGACGGCCGGCTCCTGGTCTTCGCGGGCAGGTCCCCCTCGGCGTTCCAGGTCGTGAGCGTCTACGCACTTGGTTACAGGGGAGCCGAGGAGAAGGTCCTCAGGACCCTGCGGTGCAAGGCGCGGATGCTATCGCAGAGGGGGGCCCACCTTCTCCCCCTGGACAGCCGCGACGCCGGCAAGAGGCTCTCACTGACGCTCGACCGCCTCGACATCGGGACCGAAGACCTGGAGGCCGTGTCGTCCCTCCCATTCGACGTCTTCGCCGTAAGGACCAAGGAGGGGTTGGTCGTCTCCCACAGGGCGTTCAGGCTCTCCGAGCCTGCGGGTACCCCCTCCATACCCCCTTCCGATCTCACCCCCGCCAGGCAGCCTCTCTTCGCCGAAGTCGTCGAGAAGATCCAGGAAAGGCACGGCTGGCCCGGGCCCGACGCGTTCTCCCCTTTCCTCGCCGCGCTGGACGCCTCCAGGACGGAGCCGTTCTCCGACAGGGTCATGGCCAGGGGCGAAGCGGAAGGAAAGGTGTCCGTCGAGACCCCGGGGGGCGCCGAAGTGAAGCTCACCAGGGCGCAGTTGAGGGCTGTGGCGCGGATCTATGCCTAGCCCCGGGGACACCTCCAGGGGCCTCGGCAGGGCCTTCCGGATGGTCGAGGTCCTTGTGCAGGCTGACCTCCTCAACGAAGCGAGGAAGGCGGTGCACGTCGCCTTCGGGGGCTCTCCGGAGTACAGGCTGGTCTGCGTCCTGACCAACGCCCAGGAGGCGCTCCCCCTCCGGGAGATTGGTTCGAGGTGCGCGGCGGGGAGGCGGTCGGTTCTGAGGGAAGGGCGGTTCAGGCTGGCCCTGGAAAGGCTGGAGCGATACGGGGTCGTGACCAACGTTGGGTCCCGCGAGAGGCCGCGATACCAGATGAACACCCTGGACGACGGGGCGAAGATGCTTGCTTTGCTCATCCGGGGCGAAAGGCTTCGGCCGCTCGGTGACGCTGGTCCCTGAACGCTCCCACTACCAGGTCGCCTAGGACATTCTTCCGTTGTCCGTCGGTGCCAATCCTGACCCTGACCGCGTCCTTTGGCTCCGGGTGGTTCACCTGAAGCATCCCCACCCCCACAGGGAGCCGCCTCAGCGAGTCTTTCACATTCGAACCTACGAAGAACCCCGCCGCGGCTTCCAGGTCCGTCTCGTTGTTCAGCATGTGGCAGATGAGGGTGTTGCTGTTCGCGATGACGTTCTGGCTCAGCAGCGAGGGCCTGCTCGCGCAGACCACCAGGGAGAATCCATACTTTCGGAGCTCCATGGCGCACCTCTCCGGGATGCTCGTGTAGTCCTTCAAGACCGGAGCCAGGTTCTGGGCCTCATCGATGACCATCACCAGACGCAGCGCCTCCGTCCTCCCCCGCTTCCTGGTCTCTTCGTATACCTCCTTGAGCAACAGCTGGCTCAGCATGTTCTTCGCCCTGTCGTCCGGGAGCCCCGAGAGGTCCACTACCTTCACCCCGGCCCCGAAGAGGCTGGTTGTCTCGAACCCTCCGCCCTGGGCGTCGAGGGTCCTTCCTATGGCGCCGTGGGTCAGGGGCCAGAGCTTTGAGACCAGCGCTTCTATCGACTCTACCCACCCCCTGAGCTTGAAGAGCTCGTCCTCGGCCTCTTGGAGCCTCCGGACCAGCTCGCGGACAGGCAGGGGCCTCTGGGTCCCGTGGAAGTATGACTCCAGGGCGTCTCTGAGCACCCGGTTCTGCAGCGGGGAGAGGCCAACCCCGAAGCTCACCCTGCTGTAGTGCTCCAGGAGCGAGATCCATTCGTCCGTGCGCTCGTGGTCGAACTTCCCGCGCGGGTCGAAGGGAGAAATGGCGAAGTCGCTCCCGGGGGTGAGCACCGCCGGCGCGGCCGACCTGAGGAGTTCCACGTACTCCCCCGTCCTGTCCAGGACGACGACCGCCTTGCCAAGCGCGCCCAGCTCCCGGGCGATCATCGCGGCGCAGGTCGACTTCCCCGACCCAGTGGTCCCAAGTATCGCGACATGCCTGCTGAGCGCCTCCAGGTCCAGGGTGACGACCCCCCTCGGGGTGGGGTCGAGGGTGCGCAGCTGCTCCCCGACGACTATGGAGCCTTTCGGGGCCATGCCCGTCGTCGGGCGTGACTCTCCTTTGAAGGGTGGCTCACAGATCGTGACAGTGCCGCGGGTTCAGAGTCACGAAACGTTACCTTGTGGTGCCGTCCCCGCACGAAACCGTGCCCACGGTCACGACGTGTGAATGAAAGGCTGTGGTTTGGTAACGCTTTGTGAAGCAGTATAGAAATCTGGGTAACATCCCAGAGGTTTCCGTGCCCCATCGGAGTGCAAGATGAACGCCCGATCGAGAGGTCAGGCGCGAGACAGGTCCGCATAGGAACGGCCCGCGAGCAAAGCACGCTGAAGGTGGGGAGGCGACCGACTGACCATGCGGAAGGAGGAAAGGGAAGACAAGGAAACGGTTGTGACTGGTCATCAGTACAGCGAAGCAATGGACCAGTTCTAACAGACCACCAACACATCCAAACTTTCGCAACAGATTCGGTCGTTGTTCAGGACTGGCACAGCCTGGCCGTTAAGAGGAAATGCAGACTATGGACAACACGAGACCGAACGACGAATCGAACAAAGGGGAAAAGAAGGGAACAGATTCCAAGACCTTCGAAATCGAGTATGCAATTTCCAGAGTCAGGAACCTAGGTGCTGCGCAAATAACTACACAAAGTCGTCGGCTGCACCAATACAGGCCAGAGTGGCTGGACCAACTCGAAGCACACTATCGTATCAATCCTGGGAAGCCTCTGATTCATCTCAGTGACCTCCCTGGCAAGACCGCAATTCATCTCTCTGAACGTGGCCTCTCGATTCTGGCAGACCTCTGGAAAACAATCAGGCAGAGATACAGCGCCAAAGAAGCCAAAAGTCTTGGCCTCGAGAACATCTACTCGTGTGCTGTAGCAAAATACTACGGCTACATCACCATCGAAAGCCTATTCCGAGCTAGGGAGCATGTTAGCTTCGACATCGACCAACTTGAACCCTGCGTGCTCCGCGTGAAGTGCCACAAAAACAATTGGCCTAAGGAGATCGAACCCAAACTCCCATTCAACTTCTTCAATGCGGAAGGAGCTGCAATTCTGGGATACTACACTGACTCCAAGCACGGAAACTGTACCTTCACGAACAAAGACCAACAGCTCCATGATCTAATGAAGCGGGCTGTCGAACACGTCATCGGACGCATGCGGGTCAATACAGGCATCTATCCAGACATAAGCGAAACAAACTGGAGTCTCCTCATGCCAACTCTTCTGAACTTGGCAGGGATTAACACGAAACTTCGACAGAAAGTTGCCAACAACGCAACTCCACTGTGGCTGTTTTCATCTCCTAGTAACGTCGCATCTGCATATCTCAGAGCCTTGTGGACCGCTGAAGGGATGGCTCGGTTCATGCGACTCGTTCAAACTGTAGCCGTTCCCCAGCTTGAACCTTACAGGAATCTAATCTCGCGAAAACCGCGCGTCACACCATACAACAATCTGCCCCCCGATGCCAAAGAAATTGTCAACCAGCATCCTTCACTGCTTCTGGCCTCGGCAGCACTTCTTCAGAGATCGTTCGGGATGGAGACAACTTTGAAGCCTTCAGTCGCATACTCGGACTTTCGCAAAGAGTTGACTGTTCTCTGGACCAGTGAGATTACCAGCGCCGGGGAAATCTCCAAGTTCTCAAAACTCGTCGGGTTCGATAGTGAAACAAAGCAACAGTTGTTATTCTATCGGCTCAACAGACAGTCTTCCCATCCCCCTTTTTCTATGCTTGACCACCTGAAACAACGTAGTGAAAGCTCCCTTAAACTGCCCTGAAGGATATTATCCGCTAAGGAGGCAATCACTTTATACAATATGTTGAGCCGATTCGGCGGGCTTGACTTCACCTTCCAATCCGAAGGTCAACACCCTATTCTATGGCGACAATCTCAAGATCCTCAGAGACTACTTACGATCTGAAAGCATCGCGCTGATTTATCTCGACCCTCCGTTCAACAATAAGGAGACATACAACGTCCTCTTCAAGGAGAAGGGCGGTAAACAGTCAGCGGCCCAGATTCAAGCATTCGATGATTTCTGGCATTGGGACGATGCGGCAGAAGCTGCTTATGTTGAGTTACAAGAGCGCTCCCCAGAGGTAGGCGAGGCCGTCAAGGCTTTCGTCGCCTTCTTGGGAAGGAATGACCTTACCGCTTACCTTGTGATGATGGCGATTCGCCTAGTAGAACTTCATCGCGTCCTGAAGGACAACGGCTCTCTCTACCTCCATTGTGACCCGACAGCGAGCCATTACCTGAAAGTCATCCTCGATACCATTTTCGGCCCCACTCGTTTCAGGAACGAGATTTCGTGGAAGAGAACTTACGCCTAGCGGCGCGAATCGATATGGCCCGATTCATGATACCATTTTCTTCTATACCAAATCGGATGAGTATGTCTGGCATCCGAAACCCCTCGAATACTCGCAGGAATACCTCGACAATTTCTTCAAGTTCGAAGATTCAAGGGGGCAATATCGACTTACGCTTCTAACTGGTTCTGGAACGCGCAACGGCTCGTCCGGAAAGCCTTGGCGTGGGATTGACCCGACGAAGATCGGCAGGCATTGGGCGATACCTGGCTATGTCCGACCTTTGTTGGGGAAGGGACCGTTCCCAGATGTTCAAACGGCGCTTGACAAACTGGACGAGATTGGCCGCATTTCTTGGCCGAAGAAAGAGGGAGGGACGCCGATGTTCATGCAGTATAAGGACGATCTTGGTGGCGTCGATGTGCAAGACCTCTGGACTGACATTGGCCCAATCCCACCGCAATCTCCTAAGCGGCTTGGTTATCCCACTCAGAAGCCGGCTGCATTGCTCGACAGAATCATAGAGGCCAGTTCTGACGAAGGCGACTGGGTTCTCGACCCCTTCTGTGGTTGCGGGACAGCAATCTTCGAGGCCAATGAATTGAAGCGGAATTGGATAGGAATCGACATCACACATCTGGCAATCTCCATTATGAAATCCGCGTTAAGGGAAATGAAGGTCTACACGCCCCGCAATTACCAGATTATAGGGGAGCCAACCACATTCAATGAGGCACAGGGCCTCGCCAAGGCCGACAAATACCAATTCCAGTGGTGGTCACTTTCTTTGCTCGACGCCCGACCAATCGGAGCGCCAGAAGGGAGCAAGGTCGGCAAGAAGGGGGCCGACAGAGGAAGGGACGGTTATCTCACCTTCAAGGAGGGTAACGACCCCAACTTCCGAAGGATTATCATCCAAGCCAAGGGTGGCGAGAACGTAGGCGCGAGCGACGTACGGGATTTGATTGGGACTGTCAACAACTGGAAAGCCGCAATGGGGATTCTGATAACCCTAGATGAGCCAACTGAACCCATGAAGACGGAAGCGAGGGACGCTGAATACTACGAATCGCCAACTTGGGGTAGGAAATACCCGAAGATTCAGATTGTCACCGTGAAGCAACTACTCGAGAAGAAATGGCCGGAAATGCCCTTCCCAAATCCCTTTCAGTGACAGCGCAGATAACTTAACAGGAGACCCCTGATAAGAGGCTTGTTGAATAACTACTGTGTCTATGATAATTCTACCTGGTTGTCTGGCGAGCCACTCCTGTGCGACTTAACATAAATCTGGTCTGATTCGGAGTTATTCAACAACGCTCTGATAAGTAGATTGTAGCATAACTTGAGTTCTGTGTCTATCGCCCTTGTCCTGCCTCCGTAATCCGCTCACGGCCTCGGTTGAGGCATGCCTCGTGGAATGTCATGGCACGACTACAACGAATCCCTGGTGGAGAGAGGGAGGGTCCTGTTCGACCTCGGCTTCGCCAGTCGCTGGAACGACGAACTTGAGGGGATGAACGGCGACAAGACGGGGAGGCCGTACGAGTTCCCAGAGTCCTACATCGAGTTCCTGTCCTTCTTCAGGGTAGGGTTCAACGCGCCGTACAGGGTGATAGAGGGCATGACCGGGTCACTCTCCGAGTACCTCGCTTTCGTTAAAGAGATGCACTTCACACAGGTCAGGAGGAGGATACTGGCGATGGTCAAGAGGAAGAAGCCAGAATACGTGGAAAAGATGGCGGAGGGGAAAGACGACGACGCCATCACCGTGGTCGTCGACTCGACGGGCCTCTCCACCACGAACAAGGGCTCCTACATCGAGGCGATCTGGAGGAAGGAGAAGAGGAAGTTCATCAAGCTCCACGTCGTCGCGGATGGGAAGACGGGGAAGATCGTCGGGTTCAGGGTGACGTCCGAGAAGACCGGGGACACGAAGAAGTTCGTCCCGATGGTCAGGGAGGTCGCAAGGAAGAGGAGGGTGGCGAGGGCGTACGCGGACTCTGCCTACGACTCCAGGAGGAACTTCCCTATGCACGAGCGTGGCATCGACCCTGCCATCAAGCTCAGGAAGAACGCGTCGGAGAAGGCCAAGTGGTCCCCCCTCAGGAAGGACGAGGCGATCCTCGTGCGCAGGGTCGGGTACGAGAAGTGGAAGGAGCTGAAGGGCTACGGCAAGAGGTGGATGGCAGAGATAGTCTTCTCTGCGTTCAAGAGGGTCCTCGGGGACACCCTCATGGCGAGGAGGTTCCTGAGCCAGAAGGCAGAGGCCACCCTGAAGGTGGTGCTCTACAACAGGTTCATGTCCTTCTGAGCCGAGAGGTGGCGGACGACGGGTCGAGCTAGAGATACTGGAGCGGCAGAGAACATTATGCTACAATCTATCTGATAAGGAAACGTTCATAACCACTTCATAAGGGCAGACTTAGTGAAAGGACTATGCCGAAGTTCAAGACGACAGCAGAAGCCCTGAAGATAGTCCACAACAAGGACCAGATACGCAACCTTGGAATCATCGCTCACGTGGACCATGGTATCAACGCCGATAGTCATTCGGCGTTGCCATAGAGACAACCACAAGCGATAGTCTCCTAGCTGCGACTGGCATGTTGTCGCCTTCGGTGGCAGGGCAAGCGTTAGCTCTCGACTACATGGAACTCGAGCAGCAAAGACAGATGACCATCAAAGCCGCCAACGTGACGCTGTACTACGAGTCCGCGGGGAAGCCCTATGTCATCAACCTGATTGATACTCCCGGACACATTGATTTTTCCGGCAAGGTAGTTCGAAGCTTACGGGCGGTTGACGGCGCAATTGTCGTAGTCGACGCCGTCGAATCCATTATGACCCAGACCGAAACTGTGACCCGTTCGGCCCTTGAAGAGCGCGTCCGCCCCGTCGTCTACATCAACAAAATCGACCGGCTGATCAAGGAGCTCCGCCTCTCCCCTGAGAAGATGCAGGAGTGGCTCTTCGGCATCGTGAGGGACTTCAACCGTCTCGTCGAGACATACGCCGAACCGGAGTACAAGCAGAAGTGGAAGGTCTCGGTCCAGGACGCCCAGGTCGCGTTCGGGTCATCGAAGGACAAGTGGGGATTCAACTTCGACATGGCGAAGGCCGCGGGGATGTCGTTCAAGGACATCATCAACGCGTATCAGAGTTCGACTCCGGAGGAGCTCGGCAAGAAGCTCCCTCTCCACGAGGCTCTGCTGGGCATGGTCGTCAGGCACCATCCGCCTCCTCACGTCGCCCAGACCTACCGCATCCCGAAGATCTGGCCACAGGGGGACCTCAACAGCGACGTAGGGAAGGCCCTCCTCGCCTGCGACGAGAACGGACCCACGGTCATGATGGTCACCAACGTGGTCGTCGACCCCGCCGCGGGGCTCGTGGCCACCGGGAGGCTCTTCTCCGGCAGCGTCAGCAACGGCGACACGGTCTACCTTCTCAACTCGAAGAGAGAGGGGAAGATACAGTCGGTCCAGATATTCATGGGCTTTCAGCGGGAGATAGTCGATTCGCTCCCTGCGGGTAACATCCCGGCGCTCCTCGGCCTGGACATCAGGTCGGGGGAGACCATCTCGAACCAGAAGGGGGTCGCCACGTTCGAGTCCATCCACTATGTCAGCGAGCCCGTCGTCACTGTGGCGGTGGAGGCGAAGCACCCGAGGGATCTCCCCAAGCTCGTCGAGGTGATGCGGAGGCTCAACATCGAGGACCCGAACCTCGTCATAACGATCAACCAGGAGTCCGGGGAGACCCTCATGGCAGGGATGGGGGTGCTCCACCTCGAGATAGCCACCACGCAGATTCAGCAGGCGGGGCTGGAGATCATCACCTCGCCGCCAATCATCAACTACAGGGAGACCATCCGCGCGCGCGCCGGCCCCATCATGGCCAGGTCTCCTAACAGGCACAACAAGATCTTCATCGAGGTCGAGCCCCTTGAGCCCGACGTCGTCGAGCTAATCCGCAACGGGACCATAAGCGAGAACGTGGAGACGAAGGGGGTGATCAAGACCCTCCGCGACCACGGATGGGACCCCGACCAGGCCCGCAACTTCCAGGCCGTCGACGAGAGGGGCAACATCCTGACCGAGGTCACCAAGGGGGTCCAGTTCCTGCAGGAGTCGATGGACTCCATCAGGGCAGGCTTCGACGACATCATGAAGAACGGGCCGCTCGCCTACGAGTTCACCCGAGGGGTCAAGGTGGCACTCACCAACTTCGTCCCCCACGAGGACCCAGCCCACCGGACCTACGCCCAGCTCATGCCCGCTTCACGGAGGGCCATACTCGGGGCCATGCTGTCAGCCAACCCCACTCTCCTGGAGCCCATACTGGGGATAGAGGTGAAGGGGCCGTCAGACCTCATAGGCGCGGTGACCGGGGTCATCAGCGCGAAGAGGGGGAAGCTGGTCAGGATAGACCAGAAGGAGGTCATGACAGTGGTGGAGGGAGAGATCCCCGCGGCCGAGACGTTCGACCTGAGCGAGAAGATGAGAGGGGCAACGGCGGGCAAGGCTGTCTGGAACACCCACTTCAAGACGTGGCAGGCGGTCCCTCAGAACATGCTGTGGGGGCTGGTCACGGACATCAGGAAGCGCAAGGGACTCCCGCCGGACCCGCCGAAGGCCGAGGAATTCATCGACAAGGAATAGGCCGTCAAGCATCCTTTAAGGGGGCTCTCGGCGGCCCAGAGGCCGGTGGTCAGGAACGGAGATTGTATCCTATGACCTCAGGCTCGACGTCGACTTTCGAAAGGCCCGCCTGAAAGGCGAGGAGACCGTGGCGGTCAAGGGGTCCCCCGCCTCGCTGTCGCTGGACTGCTCGGCACTGGATGTGGGGTCGGTCAAGGTCGACGGGAAGGCGGCGAGGTTCCGGCACGACAAGAAAAGGTCCAAGCTGCTCATCTCGGGGGTCCCACGGAAGCTGTCGAAGGTGGACATATCCTACGCCAAGCAGGTGACCGACGACGTCATCTTCGGGCTCTACAAGTCGAAGTACGGGAAGGACTACATCCTCGCCACTGACCTGGAGCCAGCCGAAGCCAGGACCGTATTCCCATGCGTCGACGAACCATCGTACAAGGCCGCGTTCAGGCTCGAGATCACCGCCGAGTCCGGGCTCAAGGTCATCGCCAACACCCAGGAGGCCCGCGCCGAGGACCTTGGAGGGGGGAGGACGAGGCATGTGTTCGAAGAGACCCCCCGGATGTCGACATACCTCCTCTTCTTCGCCATCGGCAACATGGAGGAGACCAGGACCCGCTCCGGGGACGTCGAGGTCATCACCGCCACCCGGCCTGGCCAGGCCAAGAACTCCGAGCTGGCCCTCAGGATGGCGTCCGGCTCTGTACATGACTTTGCAGACTACTTTGGTGTCCCATACCCGTTGAAGAAGCTCCACATCGTAGCCCTCCCCGAATACCACACAGGCGCCATGGAGAACTGGGGGGCGATCTCCTCTAGGGAGAGCTACGCCCTTGTCACCGAGGGCGCCGCCTTCCGACAGAAGAACAGGGGGGCCATGTCGATGGTCCACGAAGTGGCGCACCAGTGGTTCGGCGACCTCGTGACGATGAAGTGGTGGGACGACCTCTGGCTGAACGAGAGCTTCGCCACCTTCATGGGGTACAAGATGACGGACCGGCTCAGGCCGGAGTGGGACACCATGAGCATCTTCCTAATGGACGAGACCCTCATGGCGCTCAACCTCGACGCGGTCAAGAACACGCACCCTGTCCAGGCCCATGTCCGGCGGGTAGAAGACGCAATGCACATGTTCGATCAGATCAGCTACAACAAGGGAGGGAGCATATTGAGGATGCTCGAGTCTTACGTGGGGGAGGATGCCTTCAGGAGGGGGGTGTCTGACTATCTCAAGAAGTTCAGCTTCTCCAACGCTTCAGGGAAGGACCTCTGGGACTCCCTAGGCAGGGCCTCCAGCCTCCCAGTGAGCAAGGTGGCCAAGGGGTGGCTCACCAGGCCGGGTTTCCCCGTGGTCGAGGTCCGCTCCGAAGGGAAGAAGGTCAGGCTCACCCAGAAGAGGTTCATGATCACCGGGAGCGTCTCTGCTCCTCCATGGCCGATTACGACCGCAGTCAGCGCCGGGGGGAAGGAGACAAAGGTCTTCTTCGACAAGAGGTCAATGACGCTCGACGTAGGGGGCCAGGACGTGCTAGTCAACCCTGGGAGAGGGGGCTTCCACGTCACCCGCTACGACAGTAAAGGGTACGAGAGGCTGGCGGCGGGGTTCGCCGACCTCAACTCCTACGACAGGGCAGGCCTAATCAACGACCTCTTCCTCTTCCTGCAGGCGGGGGAGATCGACCCGGCGGAGTACTTCAGGTTCATCGCTCTGTGCGGCGGGACCCCCGACAACCTCACGATCCAGGTGGCCGCCGAGCAGCTGCATCTTCTCAACGCCATCGCCTGGGACTCGCCAGGGCTCCACTCCGTCTACCCGAAGTTCTATCCGCCTCTCATCGCCAGCATAGGGGAGGACCCGAAGCCCGGCGAGCCTGAATATCTGGGCGCGGCCAGGGAGGCTCTTGTTTCGCAGTACGTCGGCGTCGACTACGCCTACGCTGCCAAGCTCGCCAAGAGGTTCGATCACTACCAAGACCTCGACCCGAACCTGAAGGGGGCAGTCGCTTCAGCCTATGCCATAACCTACGGGGAGAAGGCCATGGGGCCTCTCGTAGAGATGGTGAAGACGCTGCAGGGTGAGGTGGACAGGGCGAAGATCTACGAGGCCCTCTACTCCTTCAAGGACCCGGCGCTGGTCGAAAAGGCCCTAGACCTAGGGATTAGCAAGGATGTCAGCCGCTCGGACTCAGCCTACCCGATGGCCTTCGGCGCCCTCAACACCAGTGCCCGGGACGTCTACTGGGCGTGGCTCTCCGAGCACTACGACGCCATCTACGACATGTACGGAGGGTCGCAGCAGTTCTACCTCTACATGATGCGCATCCTCCCTGTCTGCGGGGTGGCCAGGGAAGCTAAGGTGAAGAGGTTCCTCTCAGGCAGGAGGATGAAGCTGGGCGGGTCCAGCCTCGTCAGGGCCCTCGAGCGGCTAGAGATCAACTCCGGCGTCCGCAAGCGCCTCCTGAAGAGCCCGCGAAGATAGGGGCGCGCGGGTTCCGCAGAGTCGCCCGCGCCTGCGCCTCCACTTAACTAACCGGAGTCCCACCGCTTGCCCCATGGGCATCGACCCGTCGCTAGTCCACCGCCTCTTCTATCCTCAGGTCCCTCTGGTGATGGCCGCGAAGGCAGGGGCCAGGGTCTCGGCCATGCCCGTGGTGTCCTACCTGTCTGTCTCCGAGCGCCCGCCGATGGTCGCCGTGGCGTGCGCTCCTCGGGGCTACACATGCAGGCTAGCCAGGAAGGCGCGCTGCTTCTCCCTCTCAATCGTCGGCAGAGAGAGATCGTCAGCCCTGTCGAAGCTGGCCACCGCCAGCGGTGCCGCGGTGAAGGACAAGCTCGCAGAGGCCGGGCTGAAATACTCGGAGGGGGTGAAGCTGAAGGTCCCGGTCCTCGACGCAGCGGTGGCGACCCTGGAATGCAGGCTGCAGGCGACCCGCCGCCTCGGCGACCACCTGCTCCTGGTCGCGCGCGTAGAGGACGCCCGCGCTGCGGGCGCCTTCAGCGGCTTCTGGGACTACCGTAGGTACAGGCCGGTCCTCTATGCCGGATGGCAGGACGGGCTGAGCCAGTATCCCGGATCCTAGGCGCGGGGCATGACCGCTCCGGCCTCCTCTATCCCCTTACGGAGACGAACCTCGTGGTCAAGCTTCCTGTCTTGTTGAGCTTGGCGAGGTTGAGGACCAGGGGGGTCATCCTTTCGATGACCCGGGCCTGGGAGAGGGGCCCGGCGTAGAGCGGCCTGAGGTTCGGGATGGACTTCACCAACCCTGAGACCACCTCGAACGTCTCCCTGGTCTCCGCAGCCACAAGTATGTCCATGGCGACCGGCTCGTCCCTCTCGAAGAACAGAGAAGAGACATGGTTGAACGCCGTGGCCACTCTGCTCTCCCGGAGGAGGCCGGCAAGCTCCTCCGCCGCGGACCCCTCTTCCAGCCCGTACCGTAGAAGCCCAGCCTCGACCCTCAGCGGGTTGACCGCTGAGACCACCACCTTCCCCGAGAGCGCAGCGGCGAGCCCCGCCGCAGCGCCCAGGGCCTCATAGGGGACTGTGAAGACCACGACATCCGCGGCCTCCGAGGCGCCGAGGTAGTCTGACCCGGTCGCCCCGTGAATCAGCCTGGCCGCCTCCGAGGCCCTCGACGGGTCCCGGGAACCGATCACCACTTCGTTGTGCCGGGAAAGCTGCCTGGCGATGGCCCTTCCCATGCGGCCTGTCCCTCCGAGAACCGCGACCTTCATCCTTCCAGCCTCGACTGCGGGGCAGCTTCGACGTACCTCGCATATTTCGAGTCCAGCACCTCCTTGATCTTCTCGGCCCTCTTCCAGCCTATGCCTCCGGTCATGGCCAGCTCCCCCGCGGTGAGGGCCATCACCCGTCTGGGGGTGCCGTATTTCGACAGGAGCTTCTCCGCCAGCCTTCTCCCGACCCCAGGGAGGGACGAAAGCAGGTAGACCTGCTGCAGGGGGGTGCTCTTCGCCTTGCGGGGGACCTCCGACGGCATCCTGGCGAGGGGCTTAGCCCTGGCCTGGACGAGTAACTCTGAGATGGCGAGGGCGGTCTCCCTCTGGTTCGCCGTGTAAAGCACCCTCAGCCCGTAGGCGATGGACACGTTGGCGATGGCCCCGAAGAACGACTTCATGTTCCTTGCCAGGATGGCGACCTCCTTGGAGTCCCCTTCGACCACCAGGAACGGCTTTGCGTAGGCCGCAGAGATCTTCGCCGCCTGGTCGAATATGCGCGAGTCGTAGACTGACGCGACCAGGTCCCTGACAGACTTCCTCTCTACGGCAATCTCGGGGTTGAGGACATAATCCGCCACCGGGAGCCTGCTGAAGTACACCCTGACGTTGAGCTTGGCCAGCTCGTCAGGGACCCCGCTCGCCCTCTCCCTCTCGTCGACCACCACCCGGGCGGGAATCACGGGAACTGCACTGGAATGACGAAATAAAAGGAATAGGCGGCGAGCGCGAACAACGCGACGGACGCGCACGCTACCCCGATGTCCACCCGCCTCGCCCTGTATGCCAGGAGGGACGTGGGCCTGGGGGCCGCGCCGTACGCCCTTGCCTCCATGGCTTCGGCCAGCTCTCCGCTCCTCACCACCGAGTTGACCACCAGAGGGATCAATATGGGTATCATGTTCCTGACCCTGCGGACGAGGTTCCCCTTTTCCAGCTCCAGCCCTCTGGACTTCTGGGCGTCCATGATTTGTATGGTGTCGAGCATCATGACCGGTATGAACCTGACTGCGGTGACGAAGGCAAAAACGACGTCCCTGGGGAGCCTGAACATCTTCATGACCTGCTCGAGCTCGTCAGGCGACGTGGTGATGAAGAAGATGCTGGTCGACACCACTATTGCTATGAACCTCGTGGCGTAGAGGACCGACGTCTCCAGGTCCCTGGTGAACAGCACGTTCACCACGAAGATGAACCCCGAGAACAGCGCCGTGAACGCCATGGTCCTGGCCACCCTCTTCAGGACCGTGGCGGCTGCCGAAAGCCCAACCATGAACGCGACTACCAGTACCATCTCGAAGACGGACCTCGCGAGGAGCGTCGTCACGAACATCAGCACCGAGTTCAGGAGCTTGGCCCTGGGGTCCAGCCTGTGATAGAACGAGTAGCCTTTCCTGAAGATGAAGCCTCCGCTGAGCCACATCATGGCTGCAGGGTCTCCCCGGCCCAGCGCGCGGCGTCCAGGGCGTGGACGAAGGGTGCCACAGGCCTGCGGTGAAGCGCTTGGTAGAACTCCACTAGCTGCGGCTGGGCGATCCTCGCCGATCCCAGCAGATCCCTATCCTGCATGAGGTCTGCCGAGGGGCCGTCTCCCACGACCCTCCCGCCCTTCATCACCACCACCCTCGGTTGTATCGGCCAGAGGAACTCGATGTCGTGGGACACCACCAGCACGGTCTTCCCGGCAGACTTCAGCATCTGTATCGTCCCCGCCAGCCTCTCCTTCTGGATGGCGTCCTGCCCCACCGTGGGCTCGTCGAGTATCACCACCTGCGGGTCCCAGGCCAGGATGCACGCCAAGGTCAGCCTCTTCTTCTCCCCGCCGCTGAGGACCAGCGGAGACGACCTCCTGTACTCTTCCAGACCGAAGAGTTCCAGCCCCCAGGCGACGCGGTTCCGCACCAGCTCCGGGGAGAACCCGAAGTTCCGGAGGGCGAACGACATCTCCTCCTCCACGGTCTCTGAGAAGAGCTGGTGGTCGGGGTTCTGGAATGCGACTCCGACCTTCCGCGACAGCTGGGCCGTGCTCGCCTCCCTCGTGTCGACGCCGTCGACGAGGACGCTGCCTGACGCCGGCTTCAGCAGGCCAGTCACATGCTTGACGAGGGTCGTCTTCCCCGCCCCGTTCTCACCGACCAGGGCGACGAACTCGCCTGCCTCCACCCTGAGGCTGACCCCATCCAGGGCCTTGACGCCGTTCTGGTGGACGAACGTGACATCCCTGAACTCTATCATCCCTGCCTCCCCTCCACGGCGGAGGCCAACTCGGACGGGGTCAGCAGCCGTCCTGCGACAGCCCTCCCGCCTTTGCTCTCTGTGAGCGCCTTCTGCACCCTGGTGACAGCAGGGATGGCCACGCCGTGTGCCTCGGCATCATCGCCGAAGAGCACGTCCCTGGGGGCCCCTTCGAGAACCTTCCTCCCTCCGTCCATCACGACCAGCCTGTCTGCGACCCCCACAAGGAGGTCCAGGCGGTGCTCCACTACGACGAAGGTGGTCCCCAGCTCTTCCCTGAGCCTGGCCACCAGGGCGACCAGCTCAGAAGCCGTCTTGGGGTCGAGCAGTGATGTCGGCTCGTCGAGTATCACCAGCTTTGGCCGCATCGCGAGGACCCCGGCAAGGGCCACCCTCTGCTTCTGCCCGTCGGAGAGCTCGTGGGGGGCCCGCTGGGCCAGGTCGCCGATCCTAAGGAGACGGAGGGCCTCGTCCACCCTGGCCCTCATCTCTTCCCGGGGGACCCCGAGGTTCTCCAGCCCGAAAGCGATGTCCCTTTCAACGGTGAACATGAATATCTGGTTCTCCGGGTTCTGGAAGAGGAACCCGACCGTCTGGGCGAGGTCGCGCATGCTCGAACCCTTGACGCTCGATCCTGCCACGATCACGTCCCCCGAGTACTCACCGCCGTACATGTGGGGAATCAGCCCGTTCACTGTCCTGAGGAGGGTGGACTTGCCGCACCCCGACGGCCCGGCCAGCACCGCTATCTCGCCTTCAGGTATCGACAGTTCGAAGTCGGAGACCGCGTTTTTGGGCGACTCCGGATACCTGAAGTTCAGCCTCTCTATCCCGAGTATGTCGCCCATGTGGCTGCCGCCATCTGGCGGGGTTAGAGTCTTTCCCTAGGGGCTGTCGCGGCGGGCGGCTGCATCACGTCGGAGAACCACGGGGTCCTCCCTGCCACCCTCAGCCTGGGGACCGACGGGACCCTCAAGACCAGGGATGCGATGCCCATGACCATGGCCAGCTGAGTGACGTTGAACACGGCCGTGAAAGCGAGGATCACCAGCAGGGCGTTGGAGGAGGTCAGCCCGATCCCCACCGCGGCGAAGGGTGCGCTGACGAAACCCTCGGTGGCTGCGAGGCCATAGATGTAGACGACGAGGTAGAAGTTGGCTACCGTCATCACCGCGGCCCGGAACGCGCTGCCCATGGCAGTGGTCCACCCTGCGAGCCTGAGGAAGCTGGTCCTCCCGCCGCGTGCCGCGATTTTCGTGCCGGCCCAGAGACCGACGACCGTGGACACCAGCGCCGCCAGCTTCAGAAGAGGGCCTATGGGTATCTGCTGGCCGAAGGCCATCAGCCCGCCGAACTCCACGAAGGAGGCTACCAGCGCAGGGGCGGGCCCGAAGATGAAGAACGCTAGTATGATTGCGACCTCGCCAAGGTCGAACTGCAGGTACGGGACCAGAGGGAAGTTCAGGCCCATGGCCTGGGAGCCGGCCGCGAGGATGATCGCCAGGGCGCTGAATATGGCGCTACCTGCGATGGAGGCCGTGTCCAGGCGGCCCCTTGAGACTGTGCCCATGTTCCGCGCCGAGCCGGATATTCTTATAACAGTTTAGTAGCTACCAGCATCCTTGTAGATGTCAGAAAAGAGCGCCAGCGCGAGTGCGGAGCAGCTCACCACTCTCCTCCACCTGGTGAGGCTGGGGGCAGTCAACTCCTTCGTCAACGTCACCACGGGGATGCTGGGCGAATCCCTGGGACTCAGCCAGCAGGCGGCCTCACTGAGGCTCTCAGACCTCCAGAGGGTGGGCCTGGCCGAGAGAGCCCACTCTGGACGGGGGCTCGCCGTCAGGCTGACGGAGGCGGGCCTCGACGCCGTGGAGACCTTCCTGGCTGATGTGGGCGCAAACCTGGAGAGGGGCAAGGACACCATGCAGTTCCGAGGGACGGTGTCCGCCGGGCTGAAAGAGGGCGCCTACTATGTCTCGCTGAAGGGCTACGCCGAGGGTTTCGCCAGGGCGCTCCACTTCGAGCCCTTCCCGGGGACCCTCAACCTGCGCCTCACCACCGAGGCGATGATTGGGCAGCGGCGGCGCCTCGAGCTGCTGAAGGGGATTGAAATCCCAGGCTTCAGCGACGGCAGGAGGTCCTACGGCGGCGTGAAATGTTTCCGCGCGAAGATAGCCGGGAAACACCCCGGGGCGGTCCTAGCCATAGAGAGGACTCACCACGACAGCTCGGTCCTCGAGGTGATCTCTCCGGTCGATCTCAGGAAGTCACTGGGCCTAGAGGACGGGGACGAGTGCGCGGTCATGACCTACCTTGGTGAGGGGTGGGCACGTCGACGCTGAAGGTCACGGGGTCGCCGTCCTTCAGGCCGAGCTTCCCCCTGAGGTAGGTCGGGGAGATCAGCTCGGCGACAGTCTCGTTGTAGTATGTCACGTCGATGAAGAGGAGGGTGACCTTCTCCCCCTTCAGCTCCCCTTCGAAGCAAGTGAGGGAGCTGAACGTCTCGCCGCCCAGGGCGAAACTCTCTATCTTCGACCCGTCCGCCGACCTGATCTCCCCGAGCCTGCGTATCACTTCCCTGTCGTCTAGCTTCACGTTGAGGGTGCCGGGGTATGGCATGTAACCCAGCCGCTCCCTGAACCGCCTCTGGTACTCGGGGTGGCCCACATAGTACTTCCCCTTCCCCATGCCGCTGAACAACGTCCCCGTCACCGAGAGGCGCATGGATGCCCCCGAGGCTGCCGAAATAAAAAGCCCGATTGGCTTATCTAGAAACCGCCCGCCCACGGGGGGGTTGGCCAAGGAGGAGATACTCATACTCGTTGACGAACACGACAGGGAGATAGGGACGGACACGCGCGAGAGCTGCCACGCGGGGAAGGGGAAGCGCCACAGGGCATACACCGCCCTCATCTTCCACGGCGGCAAGCTGCTGCTCCAGCAACGAAGCCAGAAGAAGCTGCTCTGGCCCGGCGCCTGGGACGTCTCCTTCACGAGCCACGTCTATCCAGGGGAGACCTACCAGCAGGCAGCCTCGCGCAGGGCGAAGGAAGAGCTGAGCGCCACGGTGGGGGAGCTGGAGGACGTCCACTCCTTCGTCTACTTCGCCCCCCAGGGGGCGAACGCAGAGAACGAGTTCTGCAGGGTACTGGTGGGGGACTTCGACGGCGCGATCGTCCCCAACGGGGACGAGATGTCGTCTGTAAGGTGGGCCAGCGTTACCGACGTGGTCGCAGACCTCACGGCGCACCCTGACTCATACACGCCGTGGTTCAAGCTCTCCTTCGAGGGCTTCCTGAAGAGCAGGGCCTCCTCCAGGTACGCCTAGTCCAGCTTCTTCAGCTCGCCGATGAGCTCCCCGAACAGCTTCATGGTCGCCGCAACCGTCTCCTCCTCACCCACGGGGGCGGAGAAGGAAGCGGCGGTGGCGTGCCCCCCGCCATGCCCTCCGAGCCTCCTCGCCATCTCCTCGGCGACCTCGGATCCCAGCTTTACTTTCGCAGACTCTTGGAACCTCGGGGTCGCCCTGAGGCTGACCCTGGTCTCGCCGTCCGACTCACCGCTGACCAGCGCCAAGTCTGCCCCGAGGTAGACCATGGACCTGGCGACGTGGGCCTGGAACGAGCCGATGTGGCTGGTCGCCACCACCCACGTCCCTGCCTTGAATATCGATATCCTCTGAGCTCCCTTCAGCTTAGCGATGACCTCTCCGTAGTCAGGCTCGCTGCGAAGCTCCCGCCGCGCCTGGGAGATGTCCGCCCCTGCGTCCATCAGCTTGACCGCCGCCCCGAGCCCGGAGCGGCCCGCGATTGCAAGATGTGAGGAGTCGAAGAGGATCGCCTCGAGGAGCGCCTGAGCCGTCTGTGGGTCCGGGGTCACCCCCCGGCTCTCGAAAAGCCCGTAGACCACCTCGGCAGCCGAGGTCGCGCCCTCGTCTACCACAGAACGGTCATACAGTCCCCCTTCTCTGCGCGGATGGTGGTCCACCAGGACCTTCATTCCGGGGCTCTCCCTGAACTTCTCCTTCCACTCACTGAGGAGCTCCTCGTCACCCACGTCCACCGCGACATACAGGTCATAGTCCCCCCCGCTCCCGTCGGCGATGTCATGCGGGAACCGCGCGCTCAGCTTCTGGGTGAGCATCGTCATCCCTCCCGGGGTGGCTATGGAGACGTGGCACCTGGGAGCGACTGACCCGATGAGCTTAGAGACGGCGTAGGCCGAGAGGTAGGCGTCAGCGTCAGCGTTCCTGTGACATACCACCACGGCCCTCTTGAGGGCTGATGGCTCCAGGAAAGGAAAGTCTTCCGGCTTCGTTTCAGGGGTCAAGGGTCGCCACGGTCTACGCGTCCCCGGGCGGCTGCTGAGTCTGCGGTGGCCTCGCCTTCACTGCCTCGTCTATCTTAGTCTGGAGGTCCTTGAGGCTCTCCCTGAACCTCGACTCTTGCTTCGCGAGGACCATCTTTCTGGTGTTGGCTAGCTCCTTCTTCTCTCCGAGCTCCTTAGTCACCTCTTCCTTCTTTGTCTTGATCAGCAGGTTCCCGGCGAACTTGTACACGGCTTCAGAGTCGGTGGCCTTCCCGAGCTCCTCCAGCGCCTTTTCCGTCTCGTTGAGCTCGAGCTCCACCTGTTGCTTCTGGGCAAGCACAGCCTGAAGGTTCTGCTGCGCCTGGTCGTACCTCGCGAGCTGCTCTCTGAGGAGAGGAGGAAGTTCTGGCTGGCTCAACTTTTGGAACAGCGGCTCCGGTCTCTACTTAAATCCTTTCGAGCTGGACTCGACGGATCTCACCTGCTCTAGCAGGGCCTTGGCCCTCTCGGCGACCTCGCCCGGGCTGCTCCCTTCGATGCTCACGACGCACTTGCCTCCTCTTACTATGGCCGAGGGGAACTTCTCGGCTATCTTCGCGGCGGTCTGCCTGTCAGCGTGGAACGTGATCTTCAGTTCGACTGACTCTATGGGCCTATCTTGCCTTCGCCTGGGTGAGGTCAAATGCCCCTCCGGCCACGGTGTAGCCGCAGGACTTGCACTTCCAGATCCCCGAGGAGGTCCGGGCGAGCCTCTTGCTCGCGCAAGCCGGACACGACCTGGCCTGCTTCAGCGTCCTGAAGACCCTGGCGTACCTCTTCCTGAGGGTGCCGCCGTACTTCGCGCCGAGGCCTCTGAAGCTCTCCTTCGCCTTCGGCACTACCTGGTCGCCTCGAGTATCTTGGCCCTGATCGCCTTGCCGACGCTTATGGATGTGTCCGCCGCCCGCAGCACCTGCTCCGGGCTGATGGTGCTCGCTTCGCCCTTCTGGCTCGCACAGATGTTCCCATCGTCGTCCGTGGTTATGGTAATCCTCATGTCCATGGACGCTTCCTCTTCCGCGCTGGGGTCGACCACCAGCCTGTCGCCCAACCTGGCTATGGTGACTGACACCGGTGTTTTCTCGACCGGGACCGGGATCAGCTCGTCGGTGGCTTCAACCTTGTCGTCCTTTATCACGTACTTCTTCATCTTGGCGGTCCTGAGCGCGGACACCACGGCGTAGCTGGTGGCGTCGAACAGGTTACCGTCGACGTTCATGATGTTGCAGTCCACGAACACCGCGATGACCGATTTCCCGGGGATGAGACCGAGCTTGGTCAGGTCGACCATCTCAGACTCCCGTATGCCCCTGTCCGTCACCCTTGCCAGCTCTATCGCATCCTCGCTTGGCGGCCCCGCTTCGGCGTAGGGGGACGACATCGGGAGTATCTCGGCGTTCACCATCAGTATCCCTTTGTCTGGCGTGTCAGGGAATGGTATCCCGGTGGCTATCTTCACCCCTGCCAGCACCTGGGTGTTCCCTAGGGTCACCCTGGCTGAGCCGTTGGCCTTCGGGATGACTCCGGTCTCAATCTTCAGGTTCCTGGGCTGGTCGAGGGCTCTCTCGTCGAGGCGCTTGCCGCTTGCTAGCAGCTGTAGCAGCTGTGCCTTCCTGATGGCCTCTACCACGTAGTTCTTCTTCATCATCGACATCTACTCGGCCACCTCCTCAACCTCAGTCGTCTTGGCTTCGCCCCCGAAGAACCTCGTCGTCAGGGCCTCCCGCTGCATCTGGTAGATCTGCTTCCCCTTCTCGATGGCAAGCTCAAAGGCCTTCTGGAAGTTCTCCCGGGTGTATACTCCGTCCACCTGGAGGAGCGACACCAGTCCGAGGTTCGGCATGATCGCCACGGGCATGTCCCCGTTCCCCTCCTTGTCCTCGGTGTCGTCCAGGTCAGATACCACCTGCTCCCCGATGAGGCCACAGGAGCAGCCGACCACGAGGTCTCTCATGTTGATCCCGGCGTCCGCCAGGGCCAGCGAAGCCGCCGTGATTCCGGCGACCCTCGACCCTCCGTCGGACTGCAGCACTTCGACCCAGACCTCTATGGCCGTCCTCGGATAGTCTTCCACGATCACCGCGGGCACAAGCGCCTCTCTGATCACCTTCGAGATCTCTATCTCTCTCCTAGACGGCGCGGGGTTCTTCCTCTCGTCGACCGAGAAGGGCGCCATGTGGTACCTGCACCTGAGCAAGGCCCTGTCAGGCAGGACCTGGTGCTTGGGGTGCACCTCCTTCGGCCCGTACACCGCGGCCATGATCTTGTTCTTGCCCCACTCGATGTAGGCCGACCCGTCGGCGTTCTTCATGATGCCCACCTGCAGCTTTATCGGCCGGAGCTCGTTCCACTTCCTGCCGTCGAGCCTGACGCCGTTCTTGTCTATGAGTTCCTTCTTAGTTCCCGCCAACGACGCTCCCTCCTAGAGCCGCCTCTACCTTGGACATCAAGTCCGGCGCGTGAGTCTCCTCTTCCACGAGCCTGATGGCCTTGACAGCCTTCGTAATTCCCTCAGGGCTCCCGTCCACGACTATCACGCCGTTCTGGCCTACCCTGATGTCGCATCCTGTCTTTTCGCTGATTAGGTTGATCATCGAACCTCTTTTCCCGATTACTCGGGGGACCTTCGTTGGTGATATCTTAACGATTTCCCCCGACGAGATCTTCCCGTAGCCTTCGCCCCTGATGCTCAGCTGCGGGTCCCTGGACCTCTCGAAGGCCTCTATCCTTGTCCCCAGGATGTCCCCCACCCCGAACTTGCTTGAAAGGTCGTGGGTCGCGGGGGAGAAGTCCCTCCCGAAGACGAACGAGGCTGGTAGGAAGCCATCGAAGCACGAGTTGATGTCTATTACCCAGCCGAAGCCGTTGATGTCTATCACCTTGCCGATCACCTCGTCATCGGCGCGAGGGAGGTACGGCCCGGTGAATGGGTTGAGCTTTATCCCGTCACTCCCCACCTCGGCGACCCCCACCCTGAGGGCCACATACTCGTCTCCGCGCTTCTCGATGTAACTCCCGTAGCGGTAGTTCCCCTTTGCTACGACGTCTCCCGGGATTACCTGTTTTCTCTGTATCATTGGCATCTCTATTTCACCACTGTGACCTGTGCGGCTCCCTTCGTGGTCGAGCCGAGGCGGTCCAGCAGGCCGGGCTGTCCGCCAGCGGGTATTTCTACTATTGCGGAGAGCGTCCCGTCGGCTAACCAGTCCTCTTTGACTATCTCGCCGAAGGTCTTCAGGATGCCAATCGCCTGGCCGGTGTACTGTGCGCTCACCTTCACCTGGAGCCTGATCTTCTCCGACTTCAGAGGGAGTATCGTCCTAAGGGCGTCGACCACGGCCTTCATCTGCTCATTCGGGTCCTGGAACGGGTCCACAGAGACCCTGGCCTCCAGCATGGCCTGGTCTATCCTCATCGGCGGGTGGGGGAGCAGGGTCCTCGGGTCGACGAAGTTCTTTGAAATCGCCGCTATTATCGCACGTCTCTTCTCTTCCGTCAGCCTCTTCCTCTGTTCCTGGGTGAGGTTCAGTTCCCCTCGCTTCAGTACCTCGAGGGCTGCTTTGGCGGGGTCATCCGTCCCGAAGTGGAGCTTCAGCTTCTCGCCGCTTGACCTCAGGCCTTTCCGAGAGTCCGAGTAGACCTCGTCTACGGCGACGACTGCGGATGGCTCGACGTTCCTCCCCTGTTTGTAAGACAGGGCCGGGTCTGGGTTGACCAGTATCTCATACTGCTCCCCTCCGATGGTGAGCCTGACCGTGGTGAACTTCGACGACTCGTGGGTTCTCGGCTTGAAGCTTCCGCCGCCCCGACCGAAGTTCCCGCTCATCTGAGCCTACGCTTCTCAGGAGCTCTTGGCCGGCGGCTTGTCTGACTTGGTCTTGGCCCCAGCCGCGCTCTTGCCTACCTCAGCTTCGGCGAGGCGCCTCCACTTCTTGGTCTCAGCATCCACCACAGCGACCTTGATGTGCGAAGTCCCGCTCTTGTCCTCGCTCACCAGGTAGATGCATTCTATGGCCAGGGTGACGGCTTCGTCCAGGGTCAGGTCCGGGGAGTAGCTCTTCTCCAGGTAGTCGTTGACCTGGTCGCTCCCCTGCCCTATCGCTATGGCATGGAACCCGGAATACGTCCCCGTAGGGTCAGCGAGGTAGACCACCGGTCCGGCTCCGTCGACGCCCGCTATGATGAGGGAGACCCCGAAGGGCCTCACGCCGGCATACTGCGTGTACTGTTGGTTCATGTCGGCGATGCGCTTGGCTATGGCTTCGATGTCGACCGGCTCGTCGTAGATTAGCCTGTTGCTCTGGGCCAGGACCCGCGCGTTGTCCACCTGTATACGAGCGTCTGGGATGTAACCCGCTCCGACCGCTCCGACGTGGTCGTCGATCTGGAACATTTTGATGACCGACTCCGCACTCTGGAGCTTCCTCTGCTTCTCTTCTACGGCCAGCACCACTCCCTGCTTCGCCTGGACCCCCACTGCCAGGTTGCCTCTCCTGACCGTCTCAAGGGCGTACTCTACTTGGTACAGCCTGCCGTCGGGCGAAAAAATCGTGATCGCCCTGTCATATCCTGCCGAAGGTGCAAACATTTTCTTGCCTTGCTCCTTTTTGCCCAACTAATTCCTTGGCCATTTAAACTGTTCTGCGGTTCTTGCTTTTTCCGTGAAAGTTCTTATCGTGAAGCGGGGCCCTGACCTGGGTTGACCAGGGTCCTGGTGGTGAACAACTACCCGGCCAAGGAGCGCGCCGGGAAGCTGGAAGAATGCTTCGAGGGGAACGGCGCGACTGTGACCGCCATCGAGTGGCACGAATCATCTGCCGCCAAGTTCGACTCGTTCGACGGGGTCGCCCTTAGCGGCTCTCCGGAGATGATGACCGACCCCGAAACTAGAGCCAAGTTTCGCGTCGAGGCTCAGGCCATACTTGACTCCCGCGCACCCATACTCGGCATCTGCTTCGGGCACCAGCTCATGGCCCACGCTTTCGGCGCCGAGGTCGTCAAGGACAAGAGACACGTCCTCGAGATGGTGAACACCACCGTCCTGGGCGACGACCCGCTCTTCGAAGGCCTCTCCCGCTCGCTCGTGCTCTTCGAGTCGAGGTACGAGGTGGTGAAGTCGGTCCCGGAAGGGTTCACACTGCTGGCCAGGAGCGACACCAGCGCCGTCGCTGCCATGAAGCACAGAAGGCGCGCCCTCTACGGGGTGCAGTTCCATCCGGAGCGGTTCACGGCCGACAACCCGGACGGAGACAAGGTGGTGGCCAACTTCATAGGCCTCCTGAAGTAGGGTAGCGGCATGGTCGTCGAGAAGGTCGTCTTCCACAAGCAGGTAGTGGACAGCCTCTTCAGTTACTCTGCCATGGCCTACCCCAACGAAGGCATCCTGCTCCTCAGGGGCAAGTCGAAGAAGGGGGTGGTGGAGGTGACGGGCGTAGTGATCCCTCCCCTCGCCAGCCACGGGGCCTCGTTCTCTTCCTTCAACTGGTGGATGCTCCCCGTCGACTTCTCCTACCTGGGGGTCGCCCACTCCCACCCCTCTGGGAACCACAACCCCTCCCACCAGGACCTGCTGCACGCCAGCGGCAAGCTCATGGTGATAATGGGGTATCCATACGCCACAGTCGACAATCTAGGCGTCTACGACCACAACGGGAACAGGATTCCATTCGAAGTGAAGTAACGGCCCTGGGCGAAAGGCGCAGCAACAGACGGAGGCCAGGACACGCTACAAGAGACGTTAAGCCTTATATCGTCTCAAGCAGGGGTGCTCTTACATGTCTCAGTATACTAAGGGTCAGAGCTGGGGCGCCCTGAAGAAGGCATGGCGTGGTTACAAGGTCGCCAAAGTTCAGAACAATGCCGAGGACATGAAGAAGTACGCAGAGCGCATCAGGACTCTCCAAGGCGAACTCGGGCTCGTCAAGGCGAAGTTCCCTGACCTAGGTCTCAACTGAAACCCGGGTCGCACTATTTTACCTAGCCAACTCCGCGTGGTTCGTTATTATCTGGTTCCGCAGGTCCTGCGCCTGTTGCAGGGTGAAGTCAGGTTCGGCAGAGACTAGGATCAGCTTGTCCCCGAGGTAGAATGTCATGATGTTCAGCCTCTCCCTCTTGTTGAACGTGTACTGGCTCTTCCCGAAGTAGCGGTCCCAGGTCCGGTCGGTGTTGATTTGGATGGTGATTCCAGCGATGAGCCTTATGTCCTCGCTCTGCGGCTCCAAAGATGGTATCCCCTTCCTCATCCCTCCGGCGACCTGCCTGCCGCTCTGGTCGAGGATCTGGGCGGACCTTATCCTGCGGTCAAACTTGAAGATCTCTGTTATGATCTTGTCCCACTGAATCTGAAGCATTACGCTACACACAGCACGCGCTGAGATATAAGCGAAACCCCTGCAGTCAGGTTCGGAGGAGGGCGTCAAGTATTTCCTGGGTATGCCTCACCCTGCCTATCCTCTTGAGTACGAACTCCACCGCGTTCTTGTGGGCCTCGGCCGACCGGTCGGACATGGCGTCCTCGGCGAACACCTGCTGGAAGCCGTACTCGTAGGCGAACCTGGCTGTGCTCTCGACACCATAGGAGGTCGCGATGCCGCAGAGGACTATGGTGTCAGACCCGCCTCTCCTAAGCCTCAGTTCGAGGTCGGTGCCGTAGAACGCCCCCCACTGGTGCTTTGTTACCACCACGTCAGACGGGGCGGGGCCGAGCTCAGGGACGATGTCTGCCCAGTCGGGTGGCATCTCCCCTCCGGACGGGAATGACGAGTCCGACTGCGTCGTCAGGGACGTCCCTTTAGGCCGTGTCACGTGGACCAGATACACCGGCATGTCATGCTCTCTGAACGCTCTTGCCAACAGTACAGCGTTGGCGATTACATTCTTGGCGGGGTTGGGCTGCGTCTCCATTGAGACTATACCCTTCTGCAGGTCGATGACGACTAGGGCCGTCTTCGCCCTGTCGATAGTCAGGATGCTCACGCTGGCGCTCTCGGTCACCGCCGCTTTAGCAGTTCGCATCACAGGGCTGTCGTGCAGGACCGAGTCTGGTCTGCGGGGAAGCAGCTTCAGTTAATTTTTTTAACTAGCTCTCTGACGCTGACCAAATCAACATGTCTGCACTAATCAGTCCTGGTTACGTGTCGCTTGTCATCAGGGTCGCCGTGGGGGCTGCGATGATCGCCCACGGGATGCCCAAGGTGAAGGGGGGTTGGGGGAAGCAGTCGGGGGCCTGGATAGCTACCATGGGAGTCCCGCCTGCGGCTGCGAGGCTCGTTACCCTGCTCGAGTTCTTCGGTGGGATGTTCCTAATCGTGGGGTTCCTGGTCCCGCTGGTCGCGGCGTTTCTGGCAATACAGTTCGCAGCGATCATCGTCATGAAGACCACCAAGATGAAGGCGGGCTTCATGGGAGCCGGAGGGAATCCAGGGTTCGAACTCGACTTCGTCTACCTGGTCCTCTCTGTCGCCATCCTCCTGCTAGGGTCCGGGGCGCTGTCCCTGGACGCACTGCTGGGGATACCTTAACCGTCCGCCGACGGCATACTTGGTCGAATCAACATTACGGACTTGTTGATACTGTTTGACTCAGGCGGTGAAGAGCCACGATGGGGCGTATCAACAACATGGTCCCAGAAATAGCCGCCATCTTGCTTGGTACCTGCGTGGGAGCGGTAGCCGTTGTCTACGCGGGGTCGAAGGGCTATCTCGGACACCGGAAGACTAGGGCAGCGCCGTCACCAGCCACAACAGCGAGCACTTTCACAGCGTCGACGAGTCAGGCCGAGGCCCCAGCCGCGGCAGAGCCTGTCACCTCTCCAGCACCATCTCCGGCCCCATCACAAGCACGCTACGAGACGGTCCAGCCAGCGCCAGCGCCAGTAACCTACTCGGCGCCTTCATCGACTTCGTTCGCGGCGCCTTCTATCGCGAAGAAGCCGACCCGAACCTACAGGCGCAGGACGGCCCCCGTGAGGGGTGCCACCGGTGTCAAGAAGACACTCGCCAAGCCCAAGAAGCGCTAGACTGTAGACGCAAAGCGTGAGCGTGGGTTCATAAACCCACACTCTCCCTCTTTTGACACACATTGACTTCAGAGCCCATGGTCGGGCTACACGTCTCCATCGCGGGTTCCATCGACCTCGCCTTCAACCGGGCAAAGGAGATAGGGGCCAGCACCTTCCAGATCTTCACCAGGAACCCGAACCAATGGAAGTTCAAGCCTATCGCAGACGAGACGGTCGCCGCCTTCCGGGAGAAGAGGAAGGAGTCGGGGTTCAGGAAAGTCGTGGACCACATGCCCTATCTCCCGAACCTGGCCTCCCCCGAGACGTCGACCATGAAGATTAGCCGCTACTCCATCGAGGAAGAGGTCAAGCGCTGCGACGCCCTGGGGATAGACTACCTTGTCATCCACCTCGGGAGCCACCTGGGGAAGGGGACGGCGGTAGGGGTCGCCAACATCGCGGAAGCGTGCAACGAGGCCATAGCCGTGAGCAGGGGTGAGACAACCATACTTCTGGAGAACATGGCAGGGCAGAAGAACAGTGTCGGGGCAAGGTTCGAAGAGCTCGAGATGATACTCGCCAAGGTCAAGGCTGATGGGAGGGTGGGGGTCTGCCTCGACACCTGCCACATGTACGCGTCCGGCTTCGACCTCGCAACCAGGGACGCAGTGGAGCGTTCGCTGGGGCTCTTCGACGAGGTCGTGGGGCTAGACAGGCTGAAAGCCGTCCATCTCAACGACTCGAAGGGGGCGCTCGGGAGCAGGCTCGACCGACACGAGAACATAGGCGAAGGAAAGATAGGGCGCAGGGGGATCAAAGAATTTCTGCACTATCCGGGGATTACGGAGAGGCCAATCATAATGGAGACGCCCTACGAGGACGAGGCGGCCGAGAGAAAGACCATGAGGACGGTCCTTGGCCTGCTGCCTTAGGGCTGCTCACAGTAAAATACGGGACATATCGCGAAGGGTGGCGCGGGCCCGTAGCTTAGTTCCATAACCAGAGAGAACTCAGGTAGAGCATCGGGCTTTTAACCCGAGGGTCAGCCGACGCCCCTAAACGGGTTCGATTCCCGTCGGGCCCGCATCCCCCTGCATTCGGTTCCGGCAGTTAAGTCCGCACGAAGACCACAAAGACGTGGAAGAACCCGTCGGAGAATTGACCCCCACCCATGGACGGAGGACGAGGGGGGAGTCGAAATACGCCCACCTGCTCGAGGAGGACAGGGGGTTCAACGCCTGGTACCGCAACGTCCTCAGGGGGTCGTACAACACCGGCGCCTACCTAGACCGACAAGGCCCGGCCATGGCGTCTCTTCCCGTGCCACAAGGCCAGCCTCATCATCCCGCCCCCGACCATCCACCAGTATCCAATCGTGCCCGCTCGGGCGTCCACGGCGAACAGGCGTGGGCGTGCGCCCATGGGGCTCTCATCGCCCCGGTCGACGCCTTATTACGTCCCGGCACGCCGGAGAGGGCCCATGGAGCTTCTGGAAGGAGAGGGTCTGAGGAGGCGCATGCTGGATGGCTACTCCAGGAACCCGAAGGGGTGGAGCTTCACAGTGTCGCCCTCGCTCGGTTCCGGGTTCTACGACGCAGTCGTCTCAGGGCCGGACGGCACCTGGATGCTCAAGATAGACTCGATGTTCAAGCCCTTTCCGACGGTGCTCGGTTCTCTGGCCGAGGGGGGCGGGAGACCGCAGCCTGGGAGCGCGTTTCCCTACGGCTACAGGAGGCTCCCGCCCGGGCTGGTCCTCCGGCTGCTGGGAGGCGAAGGGCCGTCGCCGGAAGAAAAGATGCCGGCCAGCCTCGCGTCGGTGCTCGAATCAGAGCCCACGGTGCCTGAGGCTGGGAGCAGCTACGCGGAGGGGCCCATCGTCCTGACCATGCCCGGGACGGTGAGCCTGTCACAGAATCAGAAGGAGGTCGATGCCAGGCTCGCCTCGGAGATGCGCAGGCTCCTTAAGAGCAGGTACCCGGCCTACGGCTGAGCGGCGTCTCGCCTTTCCACCACGACACCCTCCGGTCCCGGGGGCGCAACGCGGAGAGGCTCACTGAGCTGGAGCTGATTGCCTACGAGTTCTTCCATCACGTCCAGGACAGATTTTTCTGGGGTCCGAATACCAGCAATACCGCAATCGCGGATAAGCACAGGCTGAACGAATTCATGGAGGGTGCGGCCTTCCTTTTTGCGGCTCTCTGCGTTTCCCAACATGCGGGTTAGTCCCACGCGCGGTCTACGGTTACATGTCCTCGACGGCACACATGACAAGGAGCGGGTTGGGGAACAGGCTGGCCCTCGCCGCGTTCGAGCTGAGCGACTTCGACGCCGGCAGGTTCAGAAAGAACTCTCTGGTCCACGGGTTCGTTAGTGTGCTTTGCGGTCGTAAGAAGCGAGAGCCCAAGGGAAGAACAGGCCGCACCGACCGTGCATCGCAGTTGCCGCGCGGAAAGAGTTAAAATTCGTGGTGCGAAATTTCCGTGCAGATATCGACAGGATTCACATGACCACGATAATAAGGATAGACCCTGTAAATCCGGAGCCGGAGAAGATAAGGGAGGCGGCTTCAGTCATAAGGCGCTCGGGCACGGTAGCCTTCCCGACAGAGACTGTTTACGGCCTCGGCGCAAGCGGCCTCGATGCCACTGCCTGCAGGAAGATATTCTCCATAAAGGGCAGGCCCGCGGACAACCCGCTCATACTCCACATCCGCAGCGCTAGCCGCCTCGGCGAGGTTGCCATGGACGCCGGCACCAAGGCCGCCAGGCTATCGAGGGCGGTCTGGCCCGGACCGCTGACTATGGTGCTCAGGAAGAATCCCCTGATTCCATCTGTGGTCACCGCAGGCCAGGACACTGTCGCCGTCAGGTGCCCAGCCCACAGGATAGCCCTGCGCCTTATAGGGGAGAGCGGCGTCCCCATAGCGGCCCCTAGCGCCAACATCTCTACCCGGCCCAGCCCCACGAAGTTCGAGCACGTCCTCCAAGACCTCGACGGGAAAGTCGATGTGATAATAGACGGCGGCGACACAACCTTCGGCGTGGAGTCAACGATAATAGACATGACCTCGGAGCCGCCGACCCTGCTGAGGCCCGGCGCGTTCACGGTTGACGACCTCGAGAAGTACGTCGGCAGAATCTCAGTGCCCAAGAGCCTGCACAACGGCGTGGCCGTTGGTCAGCCGCTTGCTCCCGGCATGAAGTACAGGCACTACGCGCCGTCAAAGCGCCTTGCGCTTGCGGACCGCACCTCGGTCATGCTGCATGCGCCTGAGGTGGCCCGTGCCGCCCGCAAGAGGGTCGCCATTCTGTGCAGCATGGAGACCGCGGCCAGATTGGGTGCGCACGACGCGCAGAGCGCAACGATAATACAGCTGGGCAGCAGTAGCGACCTCTACGACGCGGCGAAGAACCTCTTCAATGCCTTCAGGGCCCTCGACAGGAGCAGCGCGGAGCTCGGCATAGTCGAGAGATTCGAGGAGCGTGGCCTCGGCCTGGCCATAATGAACAGGATCTACAAGGCCACCGGTGGCCTCACCGTAAAAAACGCTAAGGAGCTAGCCATGCTTCTGGGCGGCTAGCCAGCAATCTCCAGTTTCCTTACCTCGACCTCGTTTATTTGGGTTATGTGGCGCAGCCGAGCCTGCATGCTAGCCTGTAGCTTGCCGTCTATTACCGCTGCGATGACCTCGTTTGCCGTGTGCTCCCCGGCGAAGCCGGCGGCGATCTCGTTCATCTCCTTCCTAAGGCCGATAAGTTTCATGTGCGTCGTCCTGCCCTTCGTGACGGCGAACATCTTCAGCACTATCCTAACGTTGTCGCTCGTTGTGGCCTGCAGCACCGAGTCCGCCATGCTCCTGTAGCGCCTTAGCGACCTGATGTAGCCGTAGAGCTCCTCTATCGAGACCAGCCTAGGTGAGAAAACGAGTCGACTATCTAATCCTCACTAGGGCATGAGGAGATACCTGGGCGGGAGACTCCGCCCGTCATATGACTAGATTAGCATGATTCACAACTCCCGCGGCAGTGGGCTCGACAACCCGGAAATACTCGAATGAAAAGCCCATTCGTCGAAGAAGCTGTGTGAATCTGTTGACGGGATCCTTGAGATTTGCCGAGAGAGCACCAGTCTCCTTATCATACCTTATGGTAAGGACGATGTAGTCCACACGCTGACTTTCGCCTTTAGCAATTCTAACCCCCGCCAGCAGGTTACGTCTGTAGCGAGACAAGCGCCGCGCGTGGCTTGGCGTCGGGTGCACACGGTCGGGACCTAGAGGGCACGGCCTGGGGTCGAGATCCTGAAGTAGTCCTTCAACACGTGCAATCCGTCGCCGTGACTGTTGCGTTGTGTCATTGGTATGAACGCTTATAATCGTAAAGAGACAATGTTTGCTGGCGCGAATGAACAAGCTGGAAGAGTTCGATAGATTCTCCCAGACATGTTCCCCCTCCGAATCAGTACACGAGGCAAGATGATGGCAAATATGAATGAAGCACCCGGATATCACGCCATACCAATCACTGTAGCCTATGGTGATGGAATCGGCCCGGAGATCATGGAAGCAACACTTGGTATTATCAACGCAGGTGGGGCTAGCCTGGCAATAGAGACCATTCAGATAGGCGAATCTGTGTACCATAAGGGAATCACTGCCGGCATCGAATCTTCAGCATGGGACTCGTTGCGCCGAACGAAGGTGTTCTTGAAAGCCCCGATCACCACACCGGAGGGCGGGGGGTTCAAGAGTCTCAACGTTACGGTCCGCAAGACGCTCGGGCTATTTGCCAATGTTCGCCCTTGTCCAGCCTATGCTCCGTTCGTAGCTACAAGACACCCCGATATGGATGTAGTGATTATCCGAGAAAATGAGGAAGATGTCTATGGCGGTATCGAGCATCGGCAGACTGATGAGGTGGTGCAATGTCTCAAGCTCATCACTCGACCTGGATCGGAGCGGATAATCCGATACGCCTTCGAGTACGCCAGGCGCTACGGTCGTCACAAGGTGACATGTTTTACGAAAGACAACATAATGAAACTTACTGATGGCACCTTTCACAAAGTGTTTGACGAGGTGGCCTCCGAGTATCAAGACATAACGAGCGAGCACTGGATTGTCGACATTGGAGCAGCCAAGCTGGCCGATTCTCCTGAGCAATTTGACGTGATTGTAATGCCGAACCTCTACGGAGATATCCTTTCTGATGTAGCTGCGCAGATAGCCGGTTCGGTCGGTTTGGCGGGAAGTGCGAATATCGGTAGCGAGGTGGCCATGTTCGAGGCGGTCCACGGCTCAGCCCCGAGACGAGCCGGACAGAACGTAGCCAATCCATCGGGGCTACTGCTTGCAGCCGTACAGATGCTAGTACACATTGGTCAAGGCGACGTAGCTGCCAGAGTGCACAACGCTTGGTTGAAAACGATCGAAGACGGGATCCACACATATGATATTTATGATCCCGCTGTATCTAAGGAGAAGGTGGGTACGCGAGAGTTTGCGGCCGCCGTGA